>JAWWQA010000196.1:0-9718 GCA_033854695.1 Rubrobacteraceae bacterium | reverse complement strand
AAGCAGGGGTGGACGTGATGCACTACAACCTCCACAAGACCTTCTCGACCCCTCATGGTGGCGGAGGTCCCGGCTGCGGCGCCATTGCCTGCTCCGCAGCTCTTGCCCCCTTCCGTCCTGATCCTGTGGTGGAGAGAGACGGCGAGGAGTATCACTTAGTCCGCCCGGAGAAAAGCATCGGCCGGGTAGCCGGCTTCCATGGTAACTTCGGGCAGATCCTACGCGCGTGGAACTACATCAAGATGCACGGCCAGGAGCTGAAGGAGAACACGGACCTGGCCGTGTTGAACGCTAACTACATAAGGGCGAGGCTCCGGGGCACCTATCGCATCCCCTACGACGAACTCTGCAAGCACGAGTGCATCGTCCAGCCGCCCAAGGGCAAGAAGGCTCTCGACATCGCCAAGGGGCTCATAGACCACGGTTTCCACCCGCCGACCATCTACTTCCCTCTCGTCGTGAAGGAGGCTATGCTCATCGAGCCTACCGAGACGGAGTCGAAGGAGACCCTCGACGACTTCATAGGAACGATGCTGGAGCTGGCCGAGAGCGCGCCCGAGGAGCTAGAGGAGGCTCCCACGAGCGCCCCGACGAAGCGCCTCGACGAAGCCCGAGCCGCCCGCCAGCTCAAGGCCCGGTGGTAGCTCGATGGCCATGCAAGGGCTCCGGCGAACGCCCCTGTACGACGAGCACAAGGCTCTAGGAGCCAGGCTCGTGGACTTCGCCGGCTGGGAGATGCCGGTGCAGTACTCGGGGATAAAGGCCGAACACGAGGCGGTACGCAAAGGGGCCGGTCTCTTCGACGTTTCGCATATGGGGGAGGTCGTTTTCAAAGGGCCGCAGGCCGAAGAGGCCGTCCAGAGACTCGTAACCCGGGATGTGTCGCGCCTGTCGGTTGGTCAGGCCGGGTACGCCGCCGTCTGCTACGAGAGCGGCGGTACCGTAGACGACGTGCTCGTCTACAAAAATCCAGACGACTTCCTCATCGTGGTCAACGCCTCCAACCGTGAGAAGGACGTCGCGCACTTCCAGGAGAACACTAAGGACCTCGACGTGGAGGTCGTCGACGAGTCGGACGATTGGGCGCTGCTGGCCCTCCAGGGTCCATGGGCCGTCGAGCTTCTACAACCCTTTACCGAGACGGATCTCTCGTCTATCAAGTATTACCGCTACGAGGTGGGGGAGGTGGAGGGAGCCTACGCCGTCATCTCGCGCACCGGATACACCGGTGAGGACGGCTTCGAACTCTTCGTGCGTCCCGAGGACGCGCCGCGCCTCTGGCGCAGACTCCTCGAGGCCGGGGCCGCACCCGCGGGCCTCGGGGCGCGGGACACTTTGAGGCTCGAGGCGGGCATGTGCCTCTACGGCAACGAGCTCGACCCTGAGACAACCCCTCTGGAAGCCGGCATCGGCTTCGCTGTGCATCTGGACAAGGAGCAGGAGTTCGTAGGGCAGGAGGCTCTGCGTAAAGAGAAGGAGGAGGGGCTCAGGAAGAAGCTAGTTGGCTTCAAGGTAGAGGGACGTGGGATCGCGCGCCACGACTATCCAGTTGCGGTGGAGGGGGAGACGGTCGGACATGTTACCAGTGGGACCATGTCTCCGACCCTAAACGAGGCCATCGGGCTTGCGCTCGTGGCACCGGACGTGGAAGATGAGTTCGAGGTAGCGATCCGGAGCAGGACCGTCGCGGCGCACACCGTGCCGCTGCCGTTCTACAAGCGAGAGAAGAAGTAGCGGGAGGAGAAGACGTTGAGCGTACCAGGAGAGCTTCAGTACACCAAAACCCACGAGTGGATGAGACTCGAGAACGACATCGCCACCGTTGGCATAACCGAACATGCCCAGGACGAGCTCGGGGACGTCGTCTTCGTCGAGCTGCCCGAGACAGGTGCTTCTTTCGACGCCGGAGATTCGTTCGGCACCATCGAGTCGGTAAAGGCCGTCTCCGACCTCTACACGCCGGTTGGCGGCGAGGTCGTGGAGGTCAACGAGTCGCTAAACGACTCTCCCGAGAAGGTCAACGAGGACCCTTACGGCGATGGTTGGATCATCAAGCTCCGCAGCTCGGGCGAGGGGGATCTTCTCTCTGCCGAGGAGTACGAGAAGCTCTTGGAGGAGGAAGAGTAGGGAAACAAGATGGCTAAAGACGAAATTACCTTTGAGGCTAACCGTGAGTTTATCGAGCCGGGTCAGCGAATAACGGTAACAGCGTCGCATCCCTAGTATGAAGTTCTCCGGTGTATCGAACAATATCCTTGATGCGATAGGGGATACTCCGCTACTCGAGATTGAAGGTGTCTACTGCAAGTGCGAGTTCCTCAACCCCTCGGGCTCTATCAAGGCGCGCATCGCCAAGTACATGATCGAGAAGGCCGAAGAGGAGGGCCTGCTCTCCCCCGGCGACACAATCGTCGAGGCTACGAGCGGCAATACCGGCAACGCTCTCTCCATGGTCGCCGCCGTCAAGGGCTACCGGATGCTCGTAGTGATGCCCGAGGGGATGAGCAACGAGCGGCTCGCCATTAGCCGCGCCTTTGGTGCCGAGGTGCTCCAGGTCGGCCACTTCCACGTCGATGCCGCACTGGAGAAGGCAAGAGAGCTCGGCCGGAGGCCCGGCTACTTCTGTCCGTCGCAGTTCGAGTCGGAGTGGAACGTCGAGGAGAACCGCGAGATCCTGGGCCCAGAGATCCTGGCCCAGCTCCCCGAGGTTCCGGACGCTCTGGTGATGGGGGTGGGCACGGGCGGCACCCTCGTAGGCGTCGGGCAGGCCTTCCGCGAGGTTAATCCTGAAGTCAAGCTCTTCGCCATGGAGCCTTCTGAGTCATCGACTATCCTGTGCGGGGAGGTGGGGGAGCACCTCATCGAGGGCATCGCGGACGGCTTCGTGCCCGGCATCTTCGAGCGCCACCGCCGGCTAGTTAACATGACACTCGCGGTTGACTCTGAGGAGGCCGTGGAGAGCATGCGCCGCCTGGCCAAGCAGTACGGGCTCTTCGTCGGCCCGAGCAGCGGTGCGAACCTGATCGCGGCCAAGAAGATCAAGGCAGCCTACCCCGAGCTGAAAACAGTCGTCACCCTCTTCTGCGACGAAGGTGAGAAGTATATCCAGGAGCACTTCGCAGAGACCGATGAAGTGCGGTTGAACGCCGAAAAGTTCGCCTGACTTTCCTGTCTCCACGACACTACGTAAAATCTTTGTAACGCCCAAGTAACAATTTAGAAACATTTTGTTCTCATACCCGCTGGGCCTCTTTTACGTCCCAGAGGATGTGGTAGTTTCATGTGTGTGCGAAAAGCACCTACTAAGAGCCATTAGTAATGATTGGAGGTGAGATGTTCGACAACTGGCACATAGGGATAGCGGGGGCTGGGAACCGCGGCCTTTCGGCTCTAGCCTCTGTGGGAGCCTTTTCTGATGGTTGGGCTTCGAGGTTTGGTCGGTGGTTGAGCGCGGGCATGCGGCGGGTCATGAGCCGCGGGTGGCCGATCTTACAGACGGCGGTGGCTGCGAGTGCGGCCTGGTATCTGGCGGCTTTGATCCTTGGACACGAGCAGCCGTTCGTGGCGCCGATAGCGGCGGTCATCTCTCTTGAGGCCACTGCCGGACGGACGGGACGGCGGGCGGTCGAATGGTTCTTCGGGGTGGCCTTCGGGCTCGCGGTCGCTGATCTACTTATGTTCGTCCTGGGGACGGGGACGATCCAGATCGGAATAGTTGTCGCCCTGGCGATGGCGGCGGCAATGTTCTTGGGCGCGGGGCCGCTCCTGGTGGGGGAGGCAGGGGTTACGGCGGTCCTGGTAGTCACCCTCGACCCCTCGACTGCGGGGCCCTCCCCGGACCGGTTCCTCGACGCGCTCGTGGGCTGCTGCGTCGCGCTGGCCGTGCACTCGTTGTTACCCGTGGACCCGAAAACGATGGTCGAGCGGGCGGTGCGTCCGATCTTGGCGGATCTCACGGCGGCGCTAGAGGAGGCAGCCTCCGCGCTCGCGGCCGGAGATCCGGACCGGGCCGAGCATGCGCTCCGGAAGGCACGCGAGATCGACGCGCGGGTAGCCGGGCTCAGGGAAGCTCTGGAGGTCGGCTACGAGACCGCACGACTCTCCCCGTCCCGACGATACGCCCTCAAGCGCCTCGCGCCCTACGCAGAGGCGGCCGATTCCTTAGACCTCGCAGTGCGCAACACGCGCGTGCTGACCCGGGCCACTGTGGGCTTGGTGCGGCGCGGCGAGCCCGCGCCAGGTCTGCTCAGCGAGGCCGTCCTCGACCTCGCCCGGGCGGTCGAAGACCTCGCCGGGTACCTCGATCAGCCCGGGCGCGAGCCGGAGACACCCGAGGACAGCGTCGGGAGAGAGTTCGCACTCAAGGCAGCCGGAGAGGCAACCGTCGTCCTCAACGAGCGCAACGACCTCCCGACCAGCGTGCTCGTCGGACAGGTCCGTTCGACGGCCGTGGACCTGTTGAGGGCTTCTGGCATGCACCTGGACGAGGCTGCGGGCGAGCTCGACGGCGCCGTGCGCGACGCCTCTGAGCGCCGGAACCGCTCCGGCGGATTCCTCGACAGCCCGGCGTAAAAATCTTGTTCGTGCTCTTCTTCCCAGAATGTCAACTCTCTTAGGTGGTGGGCGTTGCAAAGCGCGTGGGCGCACCGTTCGTAGTGTCGGGCACGGCGAGTCCATCGGGGGCGCCAGAGTGCGCATGCGCTCCTTGATCGGCGAGAACTGGCCAGGCAAGTAGTGAAGGACGCGCGGCTCGACGCCGGCCGCGCGTCCGATACAGAGCCACGATTACCATAACACCATCAGCTCGAAAGACTCTCCACCAAATAACCACCCAAAAATAGGTACTGTCTAGGTACCTCTGCTAATGCTCGGCTAACACTCGCCGAATACGCTAGTAGCGATAGATGGTCTACGGGCGAGGAGCCAAGCGATGAAAGAGACCTATATATTCGGGCGTGGTGGGCGATCTCGCGGCGCGTGGGTAGACCTGCCGGTTAGCGCAAAGCCCAAGGCAGAAAGCGGCTCATCCGGAGCGATGCATGCTACCTCACCTCGAGAACGTGTCGTGTCTATAGGGCAATACAGACGGGGCCTCCCGTACCAATCCGGAGAAGGAGCGGGGAAGAACGCAATCCTCGATAAGGGGCCAGTGGCGGTACGGGAGGCTTGTGATCTGGCCGAGGCGGCCCACAGAGTACAGGCCGAGCTGGCGAGCTTCGATCAGGAGAGGATCGATTGCATCTGCGAGGCGATGCTCCGGGCAGCATTGCGCGAAGCGAGGCGACTGGGGAGGATGGCGCTCGAGGAGACCGGCTACGGTGTTCCCGCCAATGAGGAGAAGAATCACTCTGCTGCAGAGGACGTGTGGGCACGCTTTCGCTACCTGCGGACCGTCGGCGTCATCTCTGAATCCGAAGACTTCTTGGAGATTGCCACCCCCCGTGGCGTCGTCTCTGGCATCGTCCCTTCGACCAGCCCGACCTCGACGGCGATCTTTATGGCCCTGATCTCTATCAAGTCCCGCAACGCGCTGGTGCTCTCGCCACACCACTCGGTGGCGCACTGCACCAACGAGACGGTTCGCATCCTGCGCGCCGCCGCCATCGAAGAAGGTCTGCCGGCAGACGCCATAGGCTGCATGACGCATGCGACGAAGGAGGGCACGGAAGCCCTGATGAAGCACGAGCACACGGCCGTGATCCTGGCAACAGGCGACACCGGGCTCGTGCAGGCGGCTTGCTCTTCCGGAAAACCCGCATTCGGCTTCGGACCCGGCACCATATCCGATATCTCACCGCTGGACCTTATGGACATAGAGCGCGTCGCCTTTGATAATCAACCCATCGAGGGCACTAGTCTCTTCGTTTCCGCGTGGGAGCTGCAAGCTGTAGCTTGAGTCCCCGACGACAATGCTGTGACAGGATGTCGAACCAGAGAATGGCAAAATGCTCGGGCTCGCCGCTCTAGTTGCTGCCTTTCCGGCGTTCGCACGCTACAGCACGCCCCGTACCACTTCCCACCAAGCACAATCGACGTCTACCACTGAGAGCAGATCGGAAGACCAATAGAGCAAATCGGAAGAGGATATACATGACCTCAAGCCGCTGCCCGGTGTAGACTTTCCGTAGGAGCCGGGTATTCCCGGCGGTGAGCAGCATACAAGAGAGGTGCCGATGAACGAGCGTTTGCGGAAGTTAGCCGAGATCGGGCAGGGTGTGTGGATAGATTCCCTCTCCCGCGACGACATCGAGGACGGCAACCTGGAGCGGATGATAGAGGACGGGGTCGTCGGGGTGACCTCGAACCCCACGATCTTCCAGAAGGCCATCTCCGAGTCGAGCCTCTACGACGAGCAGCTCCAGGAGCTGGCCGAGAAGGAGGACGACCCGAAGGAGATCTTCCTTCAGCTGGCCCGCAAGGACATCAGTGACGCCTGCGACCTGCTCATGCCCGTCTACGAGAGGACCAACCGGCTCGACGGCTACGTCTCCCTCGAAGTCTCCCCGGACCTAGCTTACGACACCCCGGAGACCGTCGAGGAGGCTACGCGCCTGCACGCACTGGTGAACAAGCCGAACCTGATGGTGAAGATACCGGCGACCGAGCCGGGCCTGGCGGCGATAGAGGACATGATCGCCACCGGCCACTCTATCAACGTCACCCTGATCTTCTCGCTCGCCCGCTACAAGACTGTCACAGCAGCGTACATCAGGGGCCTCCAGCGACTCGTCGCAGCCGGTGGCAACCCCTCCCTGGTGGCGAGCGTCGCGAGCTTCTTCGTCTCGCGAGTCGATACCGAAGCCGACAGGCGACTCGACGAGATTGGCGGCCACGACGAACTCAAGGGCAAGCTCGCAATAGCTAACGCCAAACTTGCGTACGCTGCCTTCAAGGAGATCTTCTCTGGAGAAGAGTGGGAGTTCCTTGAGTCAAAGGGCGCGACGAAGCAGCGTCCTCTCTGGGCCTCAACCTCGACGAAGAACCCCGAGTACAGGGATGTGATGTACGTCGAAGAGCTCGCGGGCCCCGATACGGTGAACACTATGCCACACTCTACTCTCGAAGCGTTCATGGACCACGGCGAGATCCGTTCGGAGAGCCCCATCGAGGAGGGCCTCGACGAGGCGTGGGCGCTAATCGAGAAGCTGCGCGAGGTCGGAGTGGACTACGAAGACGTCACGGAGGTCCTGGAGAAAGAGGGCGTCCAGAAGTTCGCCGACTCCTTCAACGAGCTCTTGGAAGTAATTCAGAGCAAGAGCCGTCAAGTCGTACGTCAATCTTAAAGCTGTCAGCCCTCAGCTATCAGCAAAAAGGTGATCGGCGTACCGGGGAGCGACAACCGAACCATGATAAACCGGATCCACGCTACAAAGGTCGAACCGCAAGCGATCAGAGGTCCGGCCATCGACAGAAAAAGCTGACAGCTGAATGCTGAGGGCTGACAGCTAATACCGACCGAAGGGAGGAACAATGGAGATAGGTCTCTACGGGCTGGGCAGGATGGGCGCCAACATGGTGCGCCGGCTCGTGCAGAGTGGGGAGCACCAGGTGGTGGCCGGCAACCGTTCGCCGGGACCGGTGGACGAGGCGATCTCGGAGGGTGCGGAGGGCGCCTATTCGATGGAGGAGATGGTCGAGAAGCTCTCTCCGCCGCGTGCGATCTGGACGATGGTTCCCGCCGGCGAGGTTACGGACCAGACCCTCCTCAAGTTCGCAGACATGATGGACGAGGGCGACATACTTATAGACGGTGGCAACTCCTACTTCCGCGACTCTATCCGCCGCGCGGACATGCTCCACGAGAGGGGCTTACGCTTCCTGGACGCGGGAACGAGCGGCGGCATCTGGGGCCTCAAGGTCGGTTACTGCCTCATGGTCGGGGGCGCCGCCGACGCCTTCGAGCACGTGGAGCCCGCGCTGAAGACCCTGGCGCCCCCGAACGGCTACGCGTATATGGGTGGCGCCGGGGCCGGGCACTTCGTGAAGATGGTCCACAATGGCGTCGAGTATGCCATGTTGCAGGCGTATGCCGAGGGGTTCGAGATCATGGAGAAGAGCCAGTACAACCTCGACCTCCACGCCATCTCCCATCTGTGGAACCAGGGAAGCGTCGTACGCAGCTGGCTCCTCGAGCTTGCCGAGAGCGCCTTCGCGAAGGACGCCAACCTGGATCGCATCCGAGGTTACGTCGATGATTCTGGCGAGGGCCGCTGGACGGTGCTGGAGGCGATACACGAGAGCGTACCCGCCAACGCCATCGCGGGCTCGCTCTTTGCCCGCTTTGCTTCCAGGCAGGATGACTCCTTCGCCATGAAGGTTATCGCGGCCTTGCGCGGTGAGTTTGGCGGGCACGCGATCCAGGAAGCGTCTACCAGGTACCCTGAGGAATAGGGGAGACCTTTCATGGTTGACGCGCAGCTCTCGCCGGATGTACTGCGAGATCCGTTGCGGCTCCCGAAGGTCCCGGATCCCGCAGCGATGGTTATCTTTGGGGCCTCTGGTGACCTGACGGCCCGCAAGCTCGTTCCCGCCCTCTACGATCTGGCGGCCCGGGGCCGCCTTCCCATGGAGTTCGCCGTCGTCGGTGTCTCGAGGACGCCGATGAGCCACGACGAGTACCGAAAAAGGTTGCGCGGCGCCCTGGACGGGCAACGTCCCGGCGCGGTGAGCGACGACGTCTGGGATTCGTTCTCCGGGAGCGTCTTCTATCTCCCCGGTGACTCCACGAAGGCCGAGACGTACCGCGAGCTCAAGGGCTTCCTCAAGGAGCTCGATCGGGAGCGGGGGACGCAGGGAAACCGGGCGTTCTACCTGGCATCGTCGCCGTCCCTCGTCTCGCCGATAGTCGAGAGGCTCGGGGAGGCGGGGATGAACGAAGGGGAGAACGGTGGCTGGGCGCGTCTCGTGGTCGAGAAGCCTTTCGGCCGGGACCTCGCAAGCGCCAAAGCGCTCAACACTCACATCCGCCAATACTTCGAAGAGCGCCAGATCTACCGCATAGACCACTACCTTGGCAAGGAGACGGTGCAGAACATCTTGGCTCTGCGCTTCTCCAACAGCATCTTCGAGCCTATCTGGAACCAGCATTACGTGGATCACGTCCAGATCACGGTCGCCGAAGACATGGGGATCGGCACCCGCGGCGCCTTCTACGAAGAGGCAGGGGCTCTGCGGGACATCGTCCAGAACCACCTCATGCAGGTCTTCTGCCTTACTGCGATGGAGCCGCCGGTCGCTTTCGACGCCGACGGTGTGCGCGATGAGAAGGTGAAGGTCCTGAAGGCTGTCCGCCGCATCCCGGAAGACGAAGTCGAAAACTTCGCCGTGCGCGGTCAGTACACCCGCGGTTGGGGGTGGGGCGAGGAAGTCCCCGGCTACCGCGAGGAGAAGAACGTGGCCCCCGACTCGACGACCGAGACCTACGTGGCACTGAAATTGTTCATAGACAACTGGCGGTGGGCGGGGATGCCGTTCTACGTCCGGACAGGCAAGCGGTTGCCCAAGAGAGCCACGGAGATCGCCATCCAGTTCAAGCCGACGCCCCACGCGCCGTTCGCCGGGGCCGAGAATCTCGAGCCGAACGTCCTGGTCGTACGCGTCCAGCCCGAGGAAGGGGTCTCGTTGAAGATCGGGGCGAAGGTCCCCGGCTCGGGGTTCGAGATCCGCTCGGTCAACATGGATCTGCTCTACGGCACGGCGTTCCTCGAAGAGGTACCGG
>JAWWQA010000195.1:0-3749 GCA_033854695.1 Rubrobacteraceae bacterium | reverse complement strand
GCCGCTCTTGCAGGCCCTGGAACATCGGGGCGAGAGTCCGCCGGTCTTGCTTATAGACGAGGTGGACAGGGCGGACGACGAATTTGAAGCCTTTTTATTAGAGATTCTTTCGGATTTTGCGATCACGATACCTGAGGTCGGAACCATACAGGCCGAACGGCCCCCGGTGGTCGTCTTGACCTCGAACCGGACGCGCGAGGTCCACGACGCCCTGAAGCGTCGCTGTTTGTATTTCTACATAGACCACCCCAACCTCGAGCGGGAGGTGGAGATTGTGCACCTGCGGGTCCCCGGGACAGATGAACGCCTGGCCCGGCAGGTGGCGACGGCCGTGCAGGGGCTGCGGAACATGGACCTCTACAAACCGCCCGGCGTCGCCGAGACCCTCGACTGGACCGAAGCTCTGGTGGCCCTGGGAGCCAAGGAGCTCGATGAAGCCCTCATCGAGGCAACCTTGGGATCGGTCGTGAAGTACCGTGAGGATCAGCAGCGCGCCCTGGGCGCAAGCCTGAGCCTGATTACGGAGAGCGGTGGTGCCTGAAGCACCGCAAGAAGCGCCGGTGCCGATGCTCCAGGCGGCGGTGACGTTCGGCCGTCTGCTGCGGCGGGCGGGACTGGCGGCGGGGCCTGATCGGGTGGTGGAGTTCACCCGGGCCTTGGAGGAGCTGGACGTGGCCCGGCGTGAGGACGTCTACTGGGCCGGGAGGATAACGCTCTGCTCCCGCCGGCAGGATTTGGAGCTCTACGACAAGGCGTTCCAGGCCTTCTGGGAAGGGGAGAAGAGACAAGCTCTCAGGCCACCGAAGATGCGGCTCTCGATGTCCCTGACAGACGACTCCGTGCAGCCCCCCAAGAAAACGGTCGAGAGGAATGAGAAGGGTGAGGAGATAGTCCGGCTCCGCTACAGCCCCGTCGACATATTGAGAACTAAGGACTTTGCCCTCTACACCGCCGAGGAGTTCGCCGAGCTGCACAAGCTCCTGGCTGACCTCAGACTCTCCGGGGCGCTTCGGAGGAGCCGGCGCCTCGAGCCCGCCCCCCGGGGTCGCCACGACCCGAGGAGAACACTGCGCGGCGCTCTGCGCACCGGGGGAGAGCCCATGCGCCACCGCTTCCGGCGGGCCAGGAGCAGACCCCGGCGGGTGGTGATCCTGTGCGACATCTCCGGTTCGATGGCTTCCTACAGCCGGGTGCTCTTGCGTTTCATGCATGCGGGGGTGGTCGCGGGAGAGCGACTGGAGGCGTTCGTTTTGGGGACCCGGCTTACACGTATCACGCGGGAGCTGGCGACACGAGACCCCGATCAGGCTCTCAGCAGTGCAGCCGAAGCAGTCCGGGACTGGTCAGGAGGAACCCGGCTCGGGGACACCATTAAAGAGTTCGTAGACCGATGGGGACAGCGTGGCATGGCCCGCGGCTCGGTAGTCGTAATACTCTCCGACGGCTGGGACCGGGGGGATGTCGAGGTGCTTGCCGAGCAGATGATGCGCCTGAAACGCCTCGCGTACAAAGTCATCTGGGTCAACCCCTTGAAGGCCGCCCCCGGCTACCAGCCTCTCGCGAGGGGCATGGCTGCAGCACTTCCCCATGTAGATGTCTTTCTCTCCGGCCACAACTTCGAGAGCCTGGAAGAGCTGGCCCGCGCCATCGCCGGAGCGGTATCGGAAAAGGAAGGAGATACGCGTTGAACCGTCATGGTGTCGAGTTTGATCACCGGGTGCTGCGAGCATCGGAGATGACCCTCGGTAAGGCGAGCATGTGATCGATACCAAGAATCTCCAGCTTATCCCCTGCGAACCGCTGTATGCGGCGACGATCTTGAGAGACAAGAAGGGCCTTGAGCCTTTGTTGGGCGTTTCGGTTCCGGATGCCTGGCCCGTATTCCCAGAAGCAGTACCTTACGTTTACGAACAACTGAGATCCGAACCGTCCTCTGTCGGATGGTGGACTTACCTGTTCGTACATGCCGAAGACCGGGCACTGGTCGGTGAGGGTGGCTTCAAAGGCAAACCCGGCAAGTCGAACGTGGCGGAGATCGGTTACGCGATAGTGCCCGAATACAGGCAGCGGGGTCTCGCCACCGAAGCCGCCAGAGGCCTTACCGGGTGGGCATTCTCACACCCGAACGTCTCGGCGGTTGTGGCCGAGACACTTCCGGACGGGCGCGGCTCGATCAGGGTTCTGGAGAAACTCGGGATGAGACTCGTCGGTACTACAGACGAAGTGCTTCGTTGGAGGTTAGATAGGCAAGACTTCAAAGAGGAAGGAGGCGCGCGTTGAATCCGGTCGTTGACAAGGTTGCGAAGTGGCGAAATGAAGACAAGCAGGTGGCACTTGCCACGGTCGTAAGGGTCGAGAGATCCGGCCCTCTAGGACCCGGGACCTCGATGGCCGTCTCCGAGGACGGGCAAGTCGTGGGCTCGGTCAGCGGCGGATGCGTAGAGCCCGCCGTTTTCGAGGAGGCGATGGAGGCGATCGAATCGGGCAAGCCGAAGCTCCTGACCTACGGCGTCTCCGACGACGAGGCCTTCGGGGTGGGCCTGACCTGCGGCGGAATCATCCACATCTTCGTTGAAAGGGTTGATTGGTGATGGGCGACATCCTCACCCGCTGGCACGAGGCCCTCGCCGCGCAATCGCCGGTGGCGATTGCCACGCTCGTCGAAGGTCTCAACCTCGGCGGTAAGCTGCTCGTAACTCCGGAGGACCACGCAGGAACTGTCGGGAACGAGGATCTCGACCGGGCGGTCGTGGAGGCCGCGAGGGGTATGCTCGAGGGCGGACGCACTGGCATGCGCCACTATGGGCCACGCGGCCAGCGGCGGATGGAGGACGTGACCGTCTTCATCCAATCGTTCGCCCCGCCGCCCCAGATGTACGTCTTTGGAGCCATTGACTTCGCGAGCGCCGTCGCACGGATCGGAAAGTTCATGGGCTACCGGGTTACGGTCTGCGACGCGCGAGCCGTCTTCGCTACCCGCGAGCGGTTCCCCAGCGCGGATGAGATCGTCGTGGCCTGGCCGGACGAATTCCTGAAGACGGCCGAGGCAGATACCCGGACGGTAATCTGCGTACTGACCCACGATCCCAAGTTCGACGTCCCGGTCTTGAAGGCCGCGCTCGAAACCCCCGCTGGATACATCGGGGCGATGGGCAGTCGCCGGACACACAACAACCGGACGGCGCGCTTGAAGGAGGAGGGAGTTACAGAGGAGGAACTGGCGCGCATATCCAGTCCTATAGGGTTGGATATCGGGGCGCGCACGCCGGAGGAGACCTCCGTTGCGATAGCGGCGGAGATCATAGCGTTTCGCACCGGGCATTCGGGTGGACGGCTCTCGGAGCGCTCGGGGCCGATTCATGAGCCACAGCCCGATATGTCCGACTCGCCGGACGCAAGGGACGCGGCACGTAACCTCTCCCGTTAACCCATTCAGATGGAGGTGCTGTAGCCTATAATGTTCGTGACAAGCCGTCCATAGGGGAAAGGTGGAATGGCGTGCAAGTACCTGCGCGGTTCGAGTACGAGGTGGCAGCCTCGATAGACGAGGCTGTAAGTCTGTTGCGACGGTACGGACCCGAGGCCCGGTTGCTGGCTGGGGGGCACAGCTTGATCCCGATGATGAAACTCCGGCTGGCCTCGCCGGAGGTGCTCATAGACATCCACAAGCTGGACGACGAGCTCCGCTACATCCAGGACGACGGCGGGGTTTTGAGGATTGGGGCGCTCGCCCGGCACAGGGACCTTCT
>JAWWQA010000194.1:0-5550 GCA_033854695.1 Rubrobacteraceae bacterium | reverse complement strand
TAACGGTCGGCGAACCTTGTTCGGTTTCGTCCGAGTGGTCCGATTGCGAAGACTCTTGGGCAGTAGTGGTTGGCTCACCCTCGGATAACTTTGTCGAGGGTACCAACACCGATAGCTCCTGCACGGCGAAGTCCCGTAAGCGCGGGTCAGCCACCAGCAAGAACGCTCCCAAAACCAAGACGGCGACGGCGAGAGCCTTCATAAGACTGGTTATGATCCTCATCTAGGACTTCTTCGGTTTAGATCGCTCACCAAACGCCGAGCAGTATATGATCCTCGATTTCGAAGCAAACCGATTAAAGCGCTTGAGCCAAGAGGCTGCTCTCCGCTTACGAGTCCTCGAAACGGGCTTCGACCCGAGCACTCGTAGGCTAAGCGGACGCTAAGAATCAGGACGCAGCATACTTCCAGGCCATGCCCGGGCTACAGCTAGGAGTCTTTGGCACCCAGCTGGGCAGGAGGGCGTGATCCGCAGAAGGCCGCTTCTAGTCGCCACCAGTCGTCGTGGCGAGGTCTGCGCAGGCCACGCTCGGAGGCACCTCGCCGTCCGTCGTCTCGCCGTGAACGTCGACGTATTTTGGAGCACCCGAGAATAGCTGAGCCACGGTTACGTCCGGAATCAGCGTGGTGTTCAAGCCGGTTCCATCTTGTCTGGTGATTATGGAGCCTAGTGGGTTTTGAACTGGTGCACTATTGTCGGCCAGATCGTCGGCGCAGGTACCATCCTCGTGGATGTGGGCAAGGTGCTCGGCGCCGGACGCATCCGGTAAGTTTCGCATATTTAAAGTAGCTTCTACGCCACCAGGGGTGTCGGTGAAGATCGCGACTCCCGTTACGCCAGAGTCGCGACTTGGAGCGAAACCGATGGTTGCGCTCATGATATCCGCGGGAAAGTTTCCTCCTCGACCGATCTTGGCAGAGGTGGTTTCTTCACCGCTGGTCTTAGCTGGAGTGGTTCCCCCGCTTCCGGTTTCAGCGGAAGTCGTCCCCTGTTTGCCGGAGGAGGCACCTTCGCCCCCGCAGCCACCCAGAACAAGGATCAGAACCCCGAGCAGCAGCAAGCCCACCAAGAGCCCGAGTCGATGGTAGCGGCGATGTCGAGGCCGCCGACGCACGTATCGCCGAGTCTCGCTACTACGTCGTCTCATAACAAAGACTACGGTACCTGACAGGATCGAAGGTGTCTACGCAGACCTGAATATCTGCAGCATACCCACCACTCAGAATGACCTCGGTAAGCAGGAGGGTGCCAGGTTTTCTATCTTCCGGGCATCTATTTACACGTAATCGAGGGCGAGCCACGCTTGTGGTATCACTTGGGGACTGTTTAAGCTGAGGTCTTATCGGCAATGAAGCTTGCCCAAGAGGCCCGGTCGTTAAGCAGGTAGACAGGGCGCGGTAGCAATGGGGCTAAAATGTACTGGGTCGGAAGTCCGAAATGCTCCGGCTCTTCAGTTGAGGATTGGGATATGGGCAAACACATACTCTTCCAGACAGGTATCCGGCGACTCGGCTCCAAGGAGAAGGGCTTCTTCTATCGCTATCCGGACACCGGGAAGACCGTGCGCGAGGAGAAGGTCCTGACACGCATCGAGAACCTGAAGGTGCCACCCGCGTGGGAGGAGGCGCGCATAGCCCGAGGGCCTTCGGCCAAGGTCCAGGCGGTAGGCTACGACTCAGAGGGTCGAGTCCAGTACCTCTATCATCCGAAGTACCGGGAGCGAAAGGAACGGGAGAAGTTCGAGCGTATCTTGCGCTTCGCCGACGCGCTGCCCGCGATGCGTCGCATTACCAGCAACCACCTCCGGCGCAAAAGCCTCGACCGGGAGAAGGTCTTAGCTGCGATGGTGCGCCTGGTGAACGCGGCCTACTTCCGGGTCGGCGAGGAGCGCTACGCGAAGAAGAACAAGACCTACGGCATCTCAACCCTCCGGAGAAAACACTTAACTATCCAGGGGAACACGATGATTTTCGAATACAGGGGAAAATGGGGCCAGATGCAGCGCAAAGCGGTGACCGACCGGCGGCTGCGCCAGGTGGTAGAGGAGTGCGTCGCTCTGCCGGGATACGAGATCTTCAAGTATTACGGCGAGTCCGGGGAGCTGCGGAACGTGAAATCTCGGGATCTGAACGCCTATGTAAAAGAGGTGGTAGGAGAGGAGTTTACGACTAAGGACTTCCGCACCTGGGCGGGGACCCTGACCGCAGCGGTCAAGCTGGCCGAGCTGGGGGCGACGGAGGATGTTAAACAGGGCCAGAAGAACGTGCTAGTGGCAGTGGACGCGGTAGCTGAGAGGCTTGGCAACACTCGCCCCATCGCTCGTTCGTCGTACATAAGCCCGCGCGTTATCGAGCACTACATGGAAGGGTCGGTGATCGCCTATTACAGCGACCGGATGGAAGAGATCATCGCCGCCGAACAAGGCGACCTCACCGAGGAGGAGCAAGCCCTACTGGAGCTGCTTCAGAAGAAGCTTCGCCATGAGCTGGAGCAGGCAGCGTAGGGTAGTAAGCGAGCGCAAGTACAATCCTGGATAGGAAAGGTACGGAAGGCAAATTTTGGGCTCTTCAGGGACCTTCTATCTCTACCAGCGGGAGGGCTCCCAAGGCGGAAAATACGGAGCCTCTACACGGCGCCCCGCAAGTTTGCTGAGACTTTCGAATATTTCGAGGACCTCTTCTTTTCTCTTCTCCTCGCGAGTGATGCTGCTGTGGAGATCCCACATCATTTCCAGCCAGCGCAGATACTTTTCCTTATCGTCCATTAGTTCTCCAGCAGATGCTCCACAAATACCTCACCAGGCGCTATGGCTTGGGTCTCTAGTAACAGTGTACGTCAATGTATTGCGCTTATACAGGCCCGTTGCGTGACGGAATTTTTCCTGCCGTCCAAAATTCCGTGACGCACCACCCGCCGCGTCTCAAGTCGTCTCGTCTATCTGAGTATGGTAGCGGTTACCGAAGCGTCCGCCCAGGAAGCCGCCCAGGAGCATCAGCACCAAAGCGCCGAGTGCGATACCCGCGCCCACTAAGCCTGCTTGGATCAGGCCGCCGATGGAGGGTAGTACGGTGCCTTGCAAGAATCCCTGCACGGTACCAAAGATGGTGCCTGGCAAGAAGCTGCCAAGCAGCACGGCGCCGAAGAACACGAAGATCACACCCAGGAGAATACTCCACACTACGGTCGCAGCCCCGTTGCGCCCACCGTCAAACCGCACGAGACGGCCGGCAACGTAGCCCCCAATGAAGTAAGAGAGAAGCAGGGTAACTCCGACAACCGCGAAGCCTATGATCATGGCGGTGTCCATCTCCCGGCCTGCAATGTCGAGAGTGAAGCCCAAAGGACCAAGCACGAGGCCAGAGAAAAGGAGCAGCAATACGCTGGCGCATACCAGGGCGAAGACGCACCCAATAAAGCTCGCCAACCAATCAACCCCGCCGTAAACGTCCCTGAGGCGTTCCTCCCTCGTGTACGGCATCACGTCGTCCTCAGACGTGCCGGGCGTCCGGATCACACGCGTGTCCGGGTCCTCCTCGCGGGACTCGCGGGAAGCCCTGCGGGAAGGAGTAGCCCCTCCGGGCGAGGTAGCGCCCTCGCGCTCGGTGCCTTCAAGCGGTATCTGGCCTGTCTCCGCATCATCGCCACCACGGCTACCACCCGAACCACCTTGTGGCACGCGTCTCGTCTCGTCAGCGTCACCCTCGTCCCCCAGAGGCCCACGCCTGCGACGTTCCTCTGCCTTGTCTTGAGGTCTGTCGTCCATCTCTCCCCCTCGCTCGCTTCGTTCACGGTCGCATTCCCCGACCACCAGCCTGCGGGTCGTCCCGCCCCTTGATTCTACCCTGCCCGCTCCCCCGGCTCACCTATCGGCCTTTCGAGCCCCAATCGGCCCTCTCTTTTATACACATGGCCAAAAATGTGTCCTTTCTGACGAGCCTGGCTTATACAGTGGGCTCTATCCAACGAACCTGCGCATTCATATCATAGCCATTGTGCTGTGGTGAGATGTCCGCTAAAGTGTTATCGAAGCCATCGCGGGCGTGCGTCGTGCGCCTGTACGACGCGAATACTAGACAGGAGGAACGTTTGGACACGCAGACCAAGCAAGACATTTTAAGGCAGGCCGAGGAGAACAACGTCAAGTTCATCCGGCTGTGGTTCACTGACATCCTCGGGGTGCTCAAGAGCTTTGCGATCACGGTCGGGGAGCTGGAAGACGCCCTGGATGGAGGGATGGGCTTCGACGGGTCCTCGATCACGGGCTACCAGGACATCGAGGAGTCGGATATGATCGCCATGCCCGACCCCGCCACGTTCCAGATCATACCCTGGAGCCCACAGGAGACCCGCACGGCCCGCATGATCTGCGACGTCAAGGTTCCAGGCGGCGACCCCTACGTCGGTGACCCGCGCTACGTGTTGAAGCGAGCGCTAGAGCGGGCCAACGAGATGGGCTTCGACAACTTCTACTGTGGTCCCGAGCTCGAGTTCTTCTACTTCAAAGACTCCTTGTCACCCGCCCCGCTCGACTACGGCGGGTACTTCGACTTGACCACGCTAGACGCGGCGACGAGCCTCAGGCGCGAGACCGTTCTAGCGCTGCAGGAGCTCGACATCCACGTTGAGTACTCCCACCATGAGGTCGGCTATAGTCAGCATGAGATCGATCTCAGGTTCGATGGTGCCCTCGAGATGGCCGACAAGGTCCAGACCTACAAGACGGTAGTCAAGGAGATAGCCACCCGCCACGGCGTCTACGCCACCTTCATGCCCAAGCCCATACAGGACCAGAACGGCTCGGGGATGCACACCCACCAGAGCCTCTTCTCGGGAGAGAAGAACGCTTTCTACGATGCTGACAACGAGTATTACCTCTCCGACGAGGCGCAGGCGTTTATTGCGGGCCAGCTCCGCCACGCGCGCGAGCTCAGCCTGGTCTTTGCCCAATATGTGAACTCCTACAAGCGGCTGGTGCCCGGCTACGAGGCACCGGTCTACATCGCCTGGAGCCGTCGCAACCGCTCGGCGCTGGTGCGTGTCCCGCTCTACCATCCAGGCGAGGAGAAGGCCACCCGGGCGGAGCTCAGGTGTCCGGACCCCGCGACCAACATCTACCTGTGCTTTGCGGCGCTGCTGCACGCAGGGCTAGAAGGCATAGAGAAGGGCTACGAGCTGCCCGAGCCTATGGAGCGCAACCTCTACGACCTCTCCCACGAAGAGCGGCAGAAGATGGGCATCCAGAGCCTGCCCGCCGACCTGGGTGAGGCGATCAAGGAAGCCGAGGACTCCGAGCTTCTGCAGAAGGCTTTGGGCGAGCACGTCTACTCGAGGCTCCTGGAGGTCAAGCGCGCGGAGTTCGAAGAGTACCGGGTGCAGGTGACGCCGTACGAGCTCCAGAACTACCTGCCGATTCTTTAGCTGATCAGTCGGTCAGCTCTGGGGCGCGGACCTTAAGGTCCGCGCCCCTTGTGTGTTCGGATACTCTTTAGAAACTCTGCCGTGTGCGAGACTGCTTCTGGACTCGTCCGGGGTCGTGCGCCTCGTAGAAA
>JAWWQA010000193.1:0-3452 GCA_033854695.1 Rubrobacteraceae bacterium | reverse complement strand
CCGGGCTGCTCTCGAGCTTATAGGTCTGTTCTCTGCACAGTGGGCTACAGGCAAGATCCCGCATATCGTCTTCAACCCCCACGCGCCGCCGCGGAGCTACCTACTCGGGCCGGAGCACTGGGCGCCGGCTCTTCCTCCACTGGACGCCCCCGACCCTCCGCGCCAGACCAGTGGTCTCTGCCAGCCACCAGTCCACGCTATCGCGGCTCTCTGCATCTGGGAGGCCGCCAACGAGATGGGCATGGATATAGCCGCTGACAACGGGCGCGCGCTCGTGAAAGGGCTCTATCCTCGGCTTCTATCCTGGCATCGCTATCTGTTGACGAAGAGAGACCCCGAGGGCTCGGGCCTCGTGACCATCTACCACCCTTGGGAGAGCGGGACCGACAACTCGCCGCGCTTCGACGCTGCCCTCGCGGCGATCGAGGTTGGTGAACTGGATCCCTACGAGCGCTTCGACCTGCAGTTCGTCGACGAGTCTTCCGAGCGGCCGACGAAGGAGGAGTACGATCGCTTCCTCTGGCTCGTCGAGCTGCTACGGAGGGTCTCGTATGAGGAGGATGAGATCCAACGTGCACACCCCTTCCTCGTGAAGGACGTGTTCTTCAGCGGGATCCTGGTCGCCGCGAACGAGGCGCTCCTCACGCTGGCCAAGCTCATCGGGACCCCCGAGGAGGACCACGCGCTGATAGAGTCTTGGATCTCACGCGGCCGCCAGGGCCTGGAAGACTGCTGGGACCCCGAACTCAACCTCTGTGTTGACTATGACCTCCGCGCGGAGGAGCCTCTACGCGTCCGCACGATCGCCGGCTTCGCCCCGCTCGTCGCCGAAGAACCAAAATCGGACCGCCTCGACGCTGTGCTGCAGACCCTCTTCTCCACGGAATTTGCCGGTAATTCCGCGCTGCGCTGGCCGCTGCCGCCGAGCACGAGTCCCAAGGAGGCTCGATTCCACCCGCGCGCCTACTGGCGCGGCCCGGTCTGGCCGGTGATCTCCTGGCTGTTCTGGCGTTCCCTGAAGAGAGTTGGTGACAAGGAGCGAGCCGCGAACTTGCGCCAGGCTTCCCTCGAACAGCTCGCCGCCGGCGGCTTCGCCGAGTACTTCGAGCCCTTCACCGGCGAACCTCTAGGCTCCGACGATCAATCCTGGACTGCGGCCGTCGTCCTGGACTGGCTCGCGGAAGAAGCCTGAACCCACTCACTTCTTCTGGGCATAAAAAACGCCCCGGAAGTACGTCCGGAGCGCTCGATAGTAGAGAACCGGATTATCTCAACTACGGTTGCTCGCCCTCTTCCAGAACGAAGGTGATGGCTATGTTGACCTTATAGCCCGTGATGTTCCCGTTCTCGATCATGACGTTCTGGTCCTTGACCCAGGCACTCTCGACGTTGCGGAGGGTGCTGGTGGCGCGCTTGACTCCTATGTTGACCGCATCCTCGAAGCTCTGGTCTGAGGTGGCGCTTAACTCGGTCACTCTAGCTACAGTCATATATGCTCCTTTCTCTTGCTTTCCCTTGAGAAGCTTCTACCCGCTACGTCGGGGCTGTAAACGCTTGGAGAGCAGGCAACGAGTAGGATGCCGGGACACTATCTCTACAGGGTGGCGGTGAGCAGGATGTCGCTCGTCGGCATCGAGGAGCCGCTGGACGGTTCGACCGTCACCGCCACGGCGTCCGCACCCCCAAGGGAGCCCTCGATAGGCGCGGCGGTGAGTTCGCCGTCGCGCGGTTCGAAGAGGCCGGCGGCCTCAGGAACACCGCCGCGCAGGAGCCAGGTCTCGTAGGCCTTGCCCTCTGGTACGGCTGGCAGGTTCTCCGCCATCAGAACGGCCTGGCCTTCTCTGACCTCGACGACCTCTCCCCGGACGTTCTCTGCCGGGCCCGAACCTTGCAGCTTGTATGTTTGGGGCGTTTCGATCTCTCCTCGTAGGTCCTGGTTCTCGTCGCGCAGGGATGTGTTCCACACAAAGAGCCCAACGACAGCCACGACCGCAGCCGCTGCCATCGCCACTGCGGCGAGTCCGCCAGGACCGAAGAGCCCGCGGAGCCTTGCGAGGCGTGGTGAAGCCTCGGGGGGGAGTGCGTCGGTGGCGCTCTCGATCCTGCTCAAGAGGTTGCGGCGAAGCTCGGGGGATGGCTCGTACTCCTGCGGGGCGAGGGCCAGAAGGTTGGCGATGGAGCCGAGCTCATCGACCTCGGCCTGCAGCTCGGGGTGAGAAGCGAGGTAGCCTTCAAACTCCTGCCGCTCGCTCTCGGAGAGGACACCGAGGGCGTAGGCTTCCTTGAGATCGTTGAAGCGTTCGCGCCACGGCTCGTGTCGCCGACCGTTTCCCTGGTCGCGCCGTGATCGTTCCTCGCTCATTCTGGCACCACCATCCCGTGGGAGCCGAAGTACTCCCGGATCTTTTGTAACCCAAGCCTCATACGACCCTTGACGGTCCCGAGCGGCAGGTCGAGCAGCTTCGCTATCTCCATGTGAGTGTATCCCGAGTAGTAGGCGAGCTCGAGCACCTTGAGCTGCTCCGAGGGCAAGGACCGCAACGCTTCCCTGACCTGCTCACGCTGTAAGTTGCGCCAGGTCTCGGCGAAGGCCTCGCTCGGCTGTGAGGTGGGGGACGGCTCGACTTTCTCCTGGGTTCTGCGACGACTCGCGGTCGAACGCAGCTGGTCAATGCCGCGGTTATGAGCGATCGACAGTATCCAGGTGCGCACGCTTCCCCTCTCCGCCCGGTAGCTTCTCGCCGCTCGCCACACCTGTAGGAATGCTTCCTGTACGAGATCTTCCGCTGCCTGGCGCTCCCCCATCATCCGGTACGCCAACGAGTACGCCGCCCGGCTGTGGCGGTCGTAGAGCCCCGCAAACGCCCCAGCATCTCCACTGCCGGCAAGCGACATCAAATCCTCGTCCGCAAGAAGCAGGTACTGTCGTCCCTTGTCTGCCATACCCGAATTCTACGTCAGCCCTGTGCCCCTGGATCATCCGCTCGACCCACTATCTCGAGGAACATTGTGTTAGGAGAGCTCTGACGAGCCGATCCAGTTGCCCTTCGGCACGTCTGCGGGCGCGCCATGCCGGCCGTCAAGCTCCAAACTTGTACCTTCCGGACTTCGCCGAGCGCCTCGTAGTGCGAGAAGAACTCGTCGAAAAATCCACCTGATCCCCGATCAATCCCTCACAAATCTGGGAGAGCGCCGCGGGAAGGCAGCCAGCTAGTGTCGTGCTAAGATCCTCAATCAATGGGAGCCAGCTATTTCCCGAAATTATCAGAAGCACTGAGGTCTGGAGGTTATTCTGCGGTTTAGCGTCCTTTCGAGCGGCAGCTCGGGCAATGCAACCTATCTGGAGGCCGGTGGCCGGGGGTTCCTTGTTGATGCCGGGTTCTCGTGCCGGCGCCTGCAGAGGCTTCTGGCCCGGATCGGGCGGGACCTCACCGACGTCTCCGCCGTGCTTT
>JAWWQA010000192.1:0-6171 GCA_033854695.1 Rubrobacteraceae bacterium | reverse complement strand
CGGAGTGGAAGGCCATGCTCCCCTCGGCGCGCGGTGCGATTCTGATGGAGGCGGCGAACATCATCGAATCCCGGACGGATGAGCTGGCGCAGCTTATGGCGCGCGAGGTCGGCAAGACCATGAAGGAGAGCTGGGCGGAGGTCGCCCGTGCGGCGGCCATCCTCCGGTACTACGGTTCCGAGGGTTGGCGGCTCCCCGGCATCATGCCCCCGTCCACGCGTCCGGGAGTCCAGATAAGCTCCGTGAGGGAACCGGTTGGGATCGTCGCTCTGATCACGCCGTGGAACTTTCCGCTGGCGATACCTACCTGGAAGCTGGCCCCCGCCCTGATCTGCGGCAACACCATCGTAATCAAGCCTGCCTCCCAGGCGTCTCTGGATGCAGCAGCGCTGGTAGGCATCCTTGCCGAGGCCGGTTTGCCCGGCGGGGTCTTGAACATGGTGACCGGTCCGGGCGGCGCCGTCGGGGACACTCTGGCCACCGATCCCCGGGTAAAGGCACTCTCGTTTACCGGTTCGACAAGTGTGGGACTGGACATCCAGGAGAGGGCCGTCGGCAAGAAGGTACAGCTGGAGATGGGCGGCAAGAATCCCTACATCGTTATGGAGGACGCAGATCTCGAAGACGCTGCTGCCAAGATAGCCTACGGCGCCTTCGGGTACTCGGGCGAGAAATGCACCGCCTCGAGCCGGGCCGTCGTTATAGAGAGCGTCTACGACGAGTTCCTCGAGAAACTGAAGTCGGCCACGGAGGCCATGAAGATCGGCGACCCGCTCGATGAGGAGACCGACATAGGACCCGTGGTAAACCAGGATGCCTACCAGAGCATCCTCGCGGCTCTAGAACAAGCACACAAGGATGGGCGAGTCGTCCTGGAAGGGGGAGCTACCGGCTCCGAAGACGAGGGCTACTTCATAGCACCCGCTATCGTCGCCGACGTGGACAACGCATCCGAGACGGCGCGGGAGGAGATCTTCGGCCCCGTCCTCGCCGTCATTCCCGCTCGTAACTTCGACCATGCAGTGGAGATAGCCAACGACACACGCTACGGCCTCACCTCCGGCATCGCAACCCGTTCGCTGCGCTACGCCCACGAGTTCATCGCCCGCTCGGAGAGCGGCCTCGTGAACGTCAACGTGCCCACTGCCGGTCTCGAGTTCCAGGTGCCCTTCGGGGGTAACAAGGAATCGGGTGTCGGCGGCCGGGAGCAGGGCCCGGCCGGGATAGACTTCTACTCCGCGTGGAAGACCATAGCCATCCGGGCGGTCTAGTAAGTGCGGAAGGACCAGCATCTACCAGGACTACGTATTCTCTAAGCTGGAGCGCTACCTCAAGTTCCCAGCTCAGAGTTCGCCCTTCGAGACCAGCTCATCAAGGGCGACTACGCACCGGGAGCAAAGCTTCTTGCCACTCTCCTTCTTCAAGAGACCGAGGACCTGGTCCAGGGGCATAGCCGAGCGGTAAGGGCGGTTTTGCGACAGAGCGTCGAAGATATCCGCGACCGCCAGGATACGCGAAGGGAGGTTCAGGCTTTCTCCCGTTATTCCCCGGTGGTAACCAGTACCATCCAGTTTCTCGTGATGGTTGGCCGCCGCCTCCGCGATGCCGCGAAAGGGCGGCACACGAACCAGGATCTCGTAGGTCAGCTTGGGATGCTTCTTTATCTGGGTAAACTCTTCGTCGGTGAGCGGGGCGGGCTTGTCCAGAATGCGGTTGGAGACGCTGAGCTTACCTATGTCGTGGAGCAACCCCGCCCGCCTCTGGTCGCACACCGCCGAGCCCGGGAACCCCATGTACTCCGCCATCGCCACGGCAGCATTGGCGACTCCCTCAGAATGACGGTAGGTAAAGGGAGACTTGGCGTCTATGATTCGCGCGAAAGCGAGGGCGGTGAGGTCCAGGCGTTCCGGAGTGACCGTCACTACACGGTCGGCCGGCTCCAGTCGCGAGACCTCATGCAAGAGGTCCGGACCTGCCAGCTTCTCCCACATCGGGCCTTCGCGGACCATGGCCAGGAAGACGTCGACGAGCGCGGGGTCGAACCACTTGTTGCGGCGGGCGCGGGACACCTCTTCAGCCCGGTCTGGGCCGTAGGCGCTGTAGAAGAAATCGATGGTCTGGGCCAGCCCGCAGATCCGGGAGAGGAGCGGTATCTCCTCTCCCCGGAGACCATCAGGGTATCCGCTACCGTCCCAGTGCTCGTCGAGGCTGCGGACCGTCCGGGCGGTCTCTTCGGGGAAGCCCATCAGGCGGGCTATCTCTGCTCCTCGCTCGCAGCGGACCCGGACCAGCTCGCGGTTTGCCTCATGTCCCTCCAACCCGACCGCCAGGAAACGCCGGACCTTGGTCCAGAGACTCCCATGCGGGCTCACGGTGCGGGCGACGTACAGCAGAGCTTCGGGCAGGCGGCTTCGATCCGTCGTCTTTAAAGTCTTCTTGACTTCGAAATCGTCGGCGTCGAACAACGCCGTCACCCTGGAAGAGGTGGTGGAGCAGCCAGCGTCCTTGAGCAGCAAAGCGTAGAAGAGCGCGGAGCGTTGCTCCACTGTCAGCCCGACGCGCTCACCTATTGTCATCCCCACGAAGCAGGAACGTACAATGTGGCCCTCGGGTTGTCCTTCGACCATATCCATAACGAAGGACAACGCCGAGAGCACCTCGGAGAACTTGAACGTCTCCCTATCTGTAGCCAGCTCGCCCATGAAGAGCAACGGCTCCGCCGTCCATCCCTACAATTGCCCGATCCCCGATCGTCAACTCTACAACGATCGAGAAAACTTTAACGTTGCTGCGGACCGGCCGGGCAGCCCGGGCGTTGGGCTCCCCCTCAGCCCTCCCTCGAGCGCCTCAGCCGATCCGCCTACTCCATTACGCGTCGCCCGTCGCTGTTTCCCTAGCCCCCTGGTAAGATCCCCTATAACTCCTCAAGCCAGCAAGCGAACGCCACGCCCATTCATTGTAGGCACTTCTCTCTGCCAGCAACAATGTATAAAAGGTCGTAGATGACCTACGACCTTCGGATCATATCCGAGTTGGGCTTGAAATTTTGGTGCTGTCCAAATCTCACAAGGAGTACCGTCAAAACGTGGCGGGGGTCTCCGATTCTTCGCCTGAAAGCCACAAAGATGTTATTTTGGGTCGGTCGCTAGAACTTTGGGGGCAGGACGCGTGGACGTAGCCATTATTGCCGACGACCTGACCGGCGCCGCGGATTCGGGGGTGCAGCTGGCGGGCTCTGGCTACAGGACTGCGGTCGCCTTTTGGGGAGTCATCGTCCCCCCGGCAGAAGGCCTCGACGCGGTAGCGGTAGACACGGACTCCCGCCCATTGCCGGCAGGCTTCGCTGCAAAGCGGGTCGTGGAGGCCGGGCATGCGGTACGAGATACCCGCGTCATCTACAAAAAGATCGACTCGACTTTGCGAGGCCAAATCCTGGCCGAACTTGCCGCCGCTCTTGAGGCGACCCGACGAAAAAAGGCCATCATCGCACCCGCCTTCCCGAACGCCGGTCGCACGACGAAGAGCGGTGTGCTGTTGGTGAACGGCGAGCCTGTGCATCAGACCGATCTCGCACACGACCCACGCACCCCGGTCTTGGAGAGCCACATACCTTCCCTGCTTTCCCAAGCCTTTCACTCCGTCGCCAGCCTCTCCGTCTCTGGCATCCGACAAGGCGGCCCTGTCTTGGATGCCCTTGAGAACGCCGACTGCGTGGTCGGTGATGCGGAGTCCGACGAAGATCTCGAAGCCCTCGTGCGAGCCGTGCCGGATCCCTCGTCCGTCTTGTGGGTCGGCTCCGCGGGCCTCGCCCGTGCATTCGGCAAGATCTATCCGGGTCCGCACGTCAACGCGCCGTCCGAAACGCCTGCCCCAGCTTCAGGAGTGCTGACGGTGATCGGCAGCGTCAACGAAGTCACGCGAAAACAGCTCCGCCGCCTGGTCGAGGAGTCCGGCGTAGTCCCGGTGGCCCTCGACACGGCGACACTGGTAGCCGGGTCTCGTGAAGAGACGACAAAGGAGGTGGCGGAGGCAGTGCGGGCGGCGCTCTCGGGCAAAGGGGGTGCGGTGCTGTACTCTACGGTGGGCGAAGAGGTGGAGTCCGCGCTGTGCGAGAGTTCGGTTTCGGGGGATGAGATCTCCGGGCGCGTGGCCGATGCGCTCGCACAGGTCGTCGCCGAGCTCTCGGGGGAGGACCTCTTCGACGCGCTGGTATTAACCGGTGGGGACACGGCAGTTCGGGTGGCGCGCGAGCTAGGGGCCACGGGCATCTTGCTCGAAGGAGAGATGGAAGCAGGCGTGCCGATAGGCACTTTATTAGGGCCACGGCCGTACCGCGTCATCACCAAGGCCGGTGGCTTCGGCGATCCCAAGACCTTAAGCGACGCCTTCAGTACGTTGGCATACCCTCAAAAGGATAGACAAAGATGAACCAGCCGCTCATAGCCGTCACCATGGGAGATCCCGCCGGGATCGGCCCGGAGATAATCGCCAAAACCTTCGCTGAAGAAGGCTTTCAGGACGAGAACCTGGCATTCGTCGTCGGAGACGCAGGGATGATGAGGAGGGAGACGCGTCTGCTGGATCTGCCACTAGGCGTAAACGAGATCTCTCGGCCGGAGGAAGCCCTCTTCGAGCCGGGCAGCGTGGATGTTCTCACGGTGGGCGAGCTGCCGGAGGATCTGCCGTTCGGTGAGCTCGACGCGCGTGCCGGGGCGGCGGCTTTCGAGTATGTCCGCCGGGCGACGGAGCTGGCGCTGGAAGGAAGCGCGGAGGCCGTCGCGACAGCTCCCCTGAATAAGGAGGCTATGCACCTCGGGGGGTTCAAGTATCCAGGCCACACCGAGATACTCGCCCAGCTCACCGGCACGAAGGACTTCGCGATGATGCTCGTGGCGAGCGAACTGCGGGTTATCCACGTCAGCACCCATGTCTCTCTACGGGAGGCGATAGACCGCGTTAGTATGGAGCGGGTCCTGACCGTGATCCACCTTGCGAAAGACGCACTCTTGAAGATCGGCGTAGACGAGCCGAGAATAGCCGTCGCGGGCCTCAACCCGCACGCGGGCGAGAACGGCCTGTTCGGAAACGAGGACGCCGAGCGGATCGCACCCGCTGTCGCCGAGGCGGTCGCAGAAGGCATAAACGCCAGCGGTCCACATCCCCCCGACACGGTCTTTGCTAGAGCACGCAAGGGGGAATTCGACATGGTCGTGGTGCAGTACCACGACCAGGGGCACATTCCGATCAAGCTGATGGGCTTCGAGGGTGGGGTGAACGTGACGGTCGGCCTGCCGTTCTTCCGCACCAGCGTGGACCACGGCACCGCCTTCGACATCGCGGGCACCGGCAAGGCCGACCACTCGAGCATGCGTGCTGCGCTCGACCTGGCGCGCGAGCTGGCGTTGTCGGAGAATGAGGCGGAAGAGAGGAGTTAGGGATGGCATTTCCCAAGGTAGTGAAGGTGCGCCAGAAGTTCCCGAGGCCACTCGTGGAGGACGTAGAAGCGGCTATTCGCGATGAGTTCGAGAAGGAGGAGATCTCATCCCGCATCCAATCCGGGATGCGGGTCGCCCTTACGGCTGGGAGCCGCGGGATCGCACAGATAGACGTCGTGCTGCGGTCGCTTGTGCGCGTCTTGAAGGAGCGCGGTGCCGAGCCGTTCATCGTGCCGGCTATGGGTAGTCACGGCGGAGCGACAGCCGAGGGGCAGGTGGAGGTGTTGCGGAGCCTCGGCGTCACGGAGGAGTTCTGCGAGGCGCAGATACTGTCCTCGATGGAGGTAGTCGAGATAGGGCACACCGGACGCGGGGTGCCAGTGTACATGGACCGGCACGCATCGAAGGCGGACGGGGTGGTGATAGTCAACAGGATCAAAGCTCACACTGACTTCCGCTCGAAGGTAGAGAGTGGTCTCCTCAAAATGGCCTCCATAGGCCTGGGGAAGCACGACGCGGCGCTCGCTTTGCACGGCTACGGTGTAACCGGCATTCGAGACTACATGGTAGAGGTTGGCGAGGAGGTCTTCCGTTCGGGACGCATACTCTTCGGGGTCGGCATCGTGGAGAACGCCTACGACGAGCCGTCCCGAATCGAGGCGATCGCGCCGGAGAACGTTCGCGAACGCGAGGAGGAGTTGCTCGAGGAGTACATGGGTTTCATGCCAGCCCTGCC
>JAWWQA010000191.1:0-4790 GCA_033854695.1 Rubrobacteraceae bacterium | reverse complement strand
CGGTCCGCAAGGTAGCTTTCACAGCTCTAATCATTCTAATGTCTGCTGCTCGCCGTACCGGGAGTTTACGTTCGCGCGCCATTCGAGGAGCTCGCGCCGCCGCTTCTCTAGCTCTTCGGACGTCCTTTGTCCGGCGAGGTTCTGGCGTTCTAACGGGTCTTTGGAGAGGTCGAAGATCTCCTCGGGCTTATCTTCGAAGTGGTAGATGTATTTCTCCGTCCCCTCGAGGCTTGCCAAACACCCCTTCTCGTTCCAGCAACTGAACATGAGCGTACGGTCTTTGCGCATAGGACGCAGCATTGAGCTGCCCCTATACTCCCCACCTTCGATGCCGTAACCTAACAGCTCGGCGACGGTCGGGAGTATGTCCAGCTGGGTTACTGGACCTTCGAGGCTCGCGCCACTCTGGAACTGTCTGGGGTCGTGGATGAGCATCGGTATGCCGAGGCCCTCTTCGTAGATGGTGTTGTCGTGCTGGAAGCGGCCGTGCTCGCCGAAACCCTCGCCATGGTCGCCTAGGATTATGAAGACAGTGTTCTCGTAGAGCCCGAGCTTCTTGTACTGGTCGAAGAGGTTCTTGAGGAAGAAGTCCTGAGCGTGGACGCTGTTCAGGTAGCGGTTGAGCAGATCGTCCTTAGTGTATTCCTCGCGTCCATAGCGCGTCGAAGGGGCCCGGTAATCGTGGTGGGGAGCCGAGGTGAGGTAGGTGGCAAGGAAAGGCTTATCCTTGTTCTCCTCCAACCATTTACGGCTTGGCTCGAGCATGATGTCGTCCTCGTAGCCAAAGTAGTTCGTCTGTTCGAAGCCCTCCGTGTCCATGTTATCGGCCGAGTAGAAATCCTCGTAGCCAAGATTCTCCAGAATCTTCTGACTGTTCTCGAAGCTTGCACTCTGCGACATGAAGTAAGTGGTTTTGTATCCCTGCTCCTTCAAGAGATCGGCGAGGCACTTGGAAGGCACGCTGTCGCTGCGACTACCCAATTCCAGGGTTCCCCAACGATCCAAAGGTGGCTCGATGCCACAGTTAGTGGCGGTGAGCGCGTTGTGGGTGTGGGGAACTACCGCGTAGGCCTTGTCGACCATGAGACTCTGCTTGGCCAGCTGATCCATGAAGGGCGTCGTGTCGAGCCCCTCGCTGCTGTAAGGAGTGGTCGCACCCGCCCGGGTTGATTCGAGGAAGACCATAACTACATTGCGCTTCTCAGACCCCTCCGTGGGCACGAGGCTCGCCTGTGTAGGCGGGTTCTCGACGGTCGGTTCTGCGGCGACTGTCGGGCGCTTGTCGCTCTCTGCCACCTCAGCCGCAGTTGTTACTATATTGATGAAAGCGTCTTTAGAGAGGGCTTTGCTCACCCCCGTCGATCCGCCACCGGGCATCAGCGAGAACGCGAACATAGCGTACGCCGTAAGAGCTACTCCTGTGACGCGAAGCCAGGAGGTTCTTGTCATCTGGATGCTGGCGCCTGACCAACCACGCCACCAGCTGACGAGGCGTGTCACTACCAGAGGACCTATAACCGCATAGACGGCTACGGCCAGGAGCAGAATCAGGATGCCCGGCGTGAGCTCGCTCGCTATGGCGCCCCCCGTTCCCTGGGGCGAAGAGAGCCAGAGATAGAGGTAGTCAGAGTCGAGTATCGAACCGGTAACCTTGAAATATTGATGCGCGCTCGTAGTTATCAACGCGATGAGCATCGTCACCAGGTGTAAGAAGCCGATGACGATCCAACGTGAAGTACCCTTTCTGGCCACCGCGAACAGGCCCGCCCAGAGCAACACATATCCCAGGTTGAAGAGAAGATCCGACCTCATTACCCCGAAGCCTCCCACGAGTCCAGGATTCTCGGGCTGTGAAAAGACGAGAGTAGCTTTTAGAGCAAGATCATATGCGACGAAGGGTACTAGAAGGCTGAGCAGGTATACCCAGTCACGACTACTCAAAAGAGAGCGCAAATTCTGCCGCTCTCGCCGTTCCCGCCGTGTCTCTACGATGTTAGTCACTACTGACATATGACGCGGGAGAGTTTAACAAAGGCTTAACGAAGGTTCATGAAAAAAGTCCTCCTCCCCGTTTTTGTGTAATGTATTCAGGTTTGGGAGTTGGGTATCGGGAGTCAAGAGCCGAGAATAAAAATACTGCTCCCCACTCCTGAATCGTCCTGACGCTACTCTTCACGGGATTTTGGACGGGACCAAAAAAGTTGGCGATTAGACAACTCGCTATGACGCTCGGTCGCAGCGGCAGGTTACGACTGGCCGCCCAGCTCCGCCATGCGGTCGTGCAGTCCCTGGATGATCCGGTCATGAGGCTGGCCATCTTCGCCCTGTTGCTCGAGGTCGCTCACTTCCAGCGGCTTGTCGAACACCACTGTGATCTTGGCCGGTCGCACCAGGGCCTTTCCTCGCGGCATCGCTTCGCCGGTGCCGTGTATGAACACCGGCACCACCGGCACCCGGAAGTGGTTCAGCAGCATGCCGATGCCGGGCTTGAATGGCTGCAGCCGGCCGGTAGGTGAGCGCTCGCCCTCGGGGAACCAGACCAGGTTCTTCTCGCGCTTCAGCACCGCGGCGCCGAAGGCCAGGCTCGAAACGCCGGCCCGGTCCGGGTCGATCGGCACCGTCTGGGCAAGCCGGCTGACGAACCGGTTGAGCGGGTTGCTGAAGGCTGCGCCAGTCCAGCCGGCCCAGTACGTCCGGCGTAACAGGCCGTAGTCGAGCGCCGCGGCAACCACAAACGAATCGAGGTAGCTTACGTGATTGGGCGTTATGACGAACGGTCCCCGTTCTGGCAGGTTCTCGAGGCCCTCCGCCCTCAGGCGGAACAGACCTCGCATTATCGCCCGGTTGAGTAAGAAGAGTCCCCACGCCATGAACGACATTGCCGACCCCAAGGGCTCGAGCCACCGCTTCTGCTCTGCGCTAAGCACCTCTTCGGGCTGCTCGAGCGGCGAGGCTCCCGATGCAGTCTCGCCCGTTTCGGCTGCTTCAGCCACCGCTCGCAGCAGGTCGCGGACGGTGTCGATGTTGTCGATCGCTTCTTCGTCCAACTCCACACCGGCGCTCTCGCCGATCTCCATAGTCAGGTTCACCCACTCCATCGAGTCCACGCCCAGATCCAGCTGAGGGCTAGTGTCCGGGGTGAGACGCGCGTCGGGGTAGCGGCGGGCGAGCAGCTCCCAGACCTGTTTCGCCGCCCGATCTTCCAATAGAGCACGGTCCTCTTCGGACATCTCCTCCGGCAAGATGGGTCCGGCCTCTGCTTCGCCCGTGCCCTCCTCGACCTCTTTGGCCCGGTTGTAGCGGTCTTCCAGGAGATGGCGGCGGAGCTTGCCTAGCTGGGTGTATTCCAGCGGTTCACGGGTGACAGCGTAGTCGGAGAGACGCTGGTAGGACGGCAGGCGCTTCGACCCTTCCTCAACTGCCTCGCGGATGGCTCGTTCGATCTCGCCATCTTCGCGACGCCGGATCTCACCTACCTCAGGTACGATCACCGCGACGAGCCGGCCATCTTTTTGCAACACCCCAATCTCCCGGATGGTAGGGCTCTCGTTGTAAACCTCCTCTACCTCCTCAGGCTGGACGTTCTTGCCGCCTTCGGTGACGATGAGCGTCGAGGCGCGGCCGGTGACGTACAGGTAACCGTCGTCGTCGAAGTAGCCTAAGTCCCCGGTACGGTACCAACCGTCGTCGGCCAGGACCTCTTCGGTCTTGTCGGGCATGTTGCGGTAACCGGAGAAGACGTTCGGTCCACGGGCCAGGATCTCGCCTTCCTCGTGGGGCTCGCTGGTCTTGCTCCCCTGCCGCTCCGACTCGTCGGGCATAGCGGAAGGGTCGACGCGGACCTCGACACTGGATAGTGGCCGGCCCACGCTCTCGAGCTTCGCCCCGTCGGGCGGGTTCAACGTCAATATCGGGGATGTCTCGGTGAGCCCGTAGCCAACGGCAACCCGCCAGCCCAGAGACTCCAGCTTCCACGCGAGATCAGGATCGAGCGCCGCACCACCGGAGGCCAGAACCCGCAGGTTCGGCCCGAGCCGGTTGCGCACCGGGCGTAGCAAGCGCTCACCCACGCGCAGCCCCAGCCGGCGGCGCAACCACGTGTTCAGCCCAACACCGGCTTCGAATAGCCTCGCGGCGATCCAGCCACCGGACCTGGCTCGCTCTTCGATACCCGAATACAGCGCGTCGTACAGCCGCGGGACGCCAACAACCAGGGAGACGTCCCCTTCTTGCAAGGCGCGTATGATCTGCGGCCCGGTCAGGGCGTGGGGCATTATGATCGGCAACCCTGCCGCAAGCGGCGTGAGCATCCCGATCACGAACGGGTAGACGTGGTGGAGCGGCAGCGGCAACATGACACGATCTTCTTCGGTCACGAGATCCGCATCGAGCAGCGTGTTGAGCTGGAACGTAAGGTTGCGGTGGGTCAGCGGCACGCCTTTGGCCGTTCCTGTGGTGCCGGAGGTGTAGAACAGCGCTGCCTGATCTTCCGGTTCGGGCACCGCCGGCAGCTTAACGTCCCGATCCACCAACAGACGCCGCCAGCTCCGCTCGTCGTCCTCCCCAACGTCGAGCAGGATAGGTTCCGGTGCGGCCTCAATGTCGAGGCGCTCGAGCCGGTCTGCCCCTTCGGTGGTGGTGAAGATGAACCCGGCACCGCTGTCGTTCAAGGCGTGAGTGAGCATCTTGTCTCCGAGCTGCGCGTCCAGAGGCACGACTACAGCTCCCACCCAGATCACCGCCAGGCACGCCAGGATCCACTCGACCCGATTGCCGGCCAGAAGCGCCGC
>JAWWQA010000190.1:0-5064 GCA_033854695.1 Rubrobacteraceae bacterium | reverse complement strand
CCTCGACGCCTTCCCCGAGGAGAACTGGCCGGACAATCTCCCACTCCTCGACTACAGCTATCACATAATGGTAGGGCTGGGGACTATCTTCATCGCGATCACCGTGATCGCGACCTTTCTCCTGTGGCGGCGCAAGCTCTTCGAGTCTCGTTGGATGCTCTGGACCCTGATGCTTGCCATCCCCTTCCCCTTCATCGCAAACATCGCTGGCTGGCTCACTGCGGAACTGGGTCGCCAACCCTGGCTTGCCTACGGCCTTCTGCGCACCTCCGAAGGGGCCTCGCCCAACGTCTCCTCCGGTAACGTGCTCTTCACCCTGCTCGGGTTCGCCGGGATGTACATGGTCATGGGCCTCCTGTACATACTGCTCATGGTGCGCGAGGTAGCCCACGGACCGGAGGCCGAGTCGGAGGAGCCGGAGCTAGCCGAGGGACAGACCGCCCAAGAATAGGGAGGAATAAGGAGGAGCGCAATATGGAGACGTTCTGGTTCATAGCGGTGGCGTTCATGATCACCATGTACGTCCTCCTGGATGGCTTCGATCTAGGAGCGGGGGCCATCCATCCGTTCGTGGCAAAGAATGACGACAAGAGGCGGATGGTAATATGGGCCATCGGGCCGGTGTGGGACGGGAACGAAGTCTGGCTCATCGCTGCGGGAGGCACGCTGTTCTTCTCTTTCCCGCTGCTTTACGCCTCGAGCTTCTCCGGCTTCTACCTGCCGCTCATAATCGTCCTGTGGCTTCTGATGATGCGGGGGCTCTCCATAGAGCTGCGCGGGCACATAGACAACCCGCTCTGGAGCTCGTTCTGGGACGGGGCGTTCTTTTTAGGGAGCGGGCTGCTCGCGATCTTCTACGGCGCTGCCCTGGGCAACGTGGTGCGCGGCGTACCCATAGGCGAAGACGGCTACTTCTTCCAGCCTTTGTGGACTGACTTCAGCCCGACCAGCCCCAACCCTGGCATACTCGACTGGTACACGGTCCTCACCGGTCTCCTCGCCCTCTCGACCCTCGTGGTCCATGGCGCCAACTTCATAGCCGTAAAGACCGAGCATGAGCTCAATACGCGCTCCAGGCGCGCCGCGCGCCTCGGTTGGTTCTCGACCCTGGCCCTCACCGCGCTGACCACGATAACGACCTTCTACCTGCGTCCCGGCATGCTATTTGCCTTCACCGAACGTCCGTGGGGCATCGTGTTGCCGGTCCTGGCCCTTGGCGGTCTCGTCGGGATGATTTACTTCAACCTCAAGGGGCAGGACAGGGCAGCCTTTCTCTCCTCGAGCGCCTACATCCTCGGCATGATGACCAGCACCGCCTTCGCCGTCTACCCCGTAGTCCTGCCGGCCGTGGACCCGGCGAACAGCCTCACGATCTACAACGCCTCCGCCTCTCCGTACAGCCTCAGGGTCGGCCTGGTCTGGTGGACCATCGGTATGGTGCTCGCCGCCGTGTACTTCATCCTCATCTACCGGCTCTTCCGCGGCAAGGTGAGGATGGAGGACGATGGATACTAGGCCCCGGGGCGCCGGCTGGCTAGGCTGGAGGCCGTTCGTACAGATCCCTGCGGACCACCATCACCGAGCAGCGCGCGTAAGTCGTGACCCGCTCAGAGACGCTCCCCATGAGGAAGCGCTTCATCCGACTGAACTTCCTGCCGAGCCCCTGGTTCCCCACGATTATCAACCCGGCGATTATCTCTTCGCTCACACGCAGGATCTCCTCGGCCGGTTTCCCCACGCGCAGGTGGGCCTTCGCAACGTTCTCCCCTGCCTGCTTTATCCGTTCCACCTCATAGTCGAGCAACGCTTGGTGCTCTTTTTTGGCCTCTTCGTCTGTCTGGGCAGACGGGAGGGGACCACCAGTGCGAGGAAGATAGATGCGGTAAATCTCGGCGACGTGCACGACTTGCAGTTCCGCGCTGGTGTCTTTAGCTAGGCTGATGGAGACTTGGGCAGCCAGTGCCGCATCCTCGGAGCCGTCAGTAGCCAGTAGGATCTTCGCTGGGAAGTCACTCATTCTCAAGGCAGGTTAGCACACCATGGCCTATCGAAACATGGAGCAAATTGTCTAAATATTCGTAGTCTATTTACCCCACAGAAAGATGAGTCACCTGCCTCATGACGGCTCGTCCTCCCCAGACGATCATACGGCTTTGCTGTAAAGCTCTACATCTGAGAGTGGCAGCGAGCAGAGCAACAAGCAGCTACGGTGGGGTGGATAGCTACGATAGCCACATACTTAGGGGTACACCTCACAAACCAAGCGTTGCACCGGGGACTTGCGGGAGCATCTTGTGGGCTCGAGCTACGAAGCTAGCCCAGCACAAGGCAAACATATGACTGGCCCTACCAACTGTGCTGATGAATTGCCAGAAAGGGGCATGGAGACCGGGGATTTGCGCTCGGCCAAACCGGGAGGAGGTACGGGGTGAGCAACGAGGGCGGAGCCACGCACGCGGTTGAAAGTCTAATTCCCGCCAGGATGGACCGGCTGCCATGGGCACGCTGGCACTGGTTGGTTATAGCGGCTTTAGGCATCACCTGGATCCTCGACGGCCTCGAGGTGACGATCGTAGGCATCATAGCTGACGTGCTCACAACCCCGGAGTCGGGGTTAGGCTTGACGGCGGGCCAGATCGGGCTGGCTGCCGGCATCTACATCGCCGGGGCCTGCCTGGGTGCACTCTTCTTCTCCTATCTCACCGACAGATACGGGCGCAAGAAGCTCTTCCTGATCACGCTGGCCTTGTACCTCACCGCAAGCGTGCTCACCGCCTTCTCGTGGAACTTCTGGAGCTTCGTGTTCTTCAGGTTCTTCACCGGAGCGGGTATTGGTGGTGAATACTCCGCGATCTACTCGGCGGTGGACGAGCTCGTACCGGCACGGGTTCGAGGTCGAGTTGCCCTCGCGATCAGCGGCAGCTATTGGATCGGGACGATGATGGGAAGCGCTTTGAGCATCGTGCTGCTCAACCCCGAGATTATCAGCCCGTTCTGGGGCTGGAGACTCTCCTTCGCGCTCGGAGGGATCCTTGGGATAGCCGTTCTCTTGATCCGCCGCTACGTCCCGGAGAGTCCGCGCTGGCTCCTAACCCACGGCAGGCATGAGGAGGCAGAACGGGTGGTTGAGCAGATAGAGAGCGAGGTGCGAACAGAGACGGGCCGCGAACTTCCACCGGTGTACGGGTCACCGATCGTCGTCGAGCAGCGGAAGAGCATAGGCTTTGGCCTTATCGCCCGGGCCATGTTCAAGATGTACCCGAAGCGTACGGTTCTGGGATTGGCGCTCATGATCTCGCAGGCCTTCCTCTACAACGCTATCTTCTTCACCTACGCGCTGATACTGGCCGACTTCTACGGCGTGCCTTCGGGGAGCATAGGGTACTATATCTTCCCCTTCGCGGTCGGTAACGTGCTGGGGCCGTGGCTCCTTGGCCCCTTGTTCGACAGGATAGGCAGGGTGCCGATGATCTCGGGGTGCTACTTCATCTCGGGTGCGCTCATGATGGTAACCGGCTATCTCTTCGTCCAAGAGGTCTTGAGTGCGACCACACAGACGCTGCTGTGGTCGATCATCTTCTTCTTCGCCTCGGCGGCCGCCAGCGCGGCCTACCTTACCGTCAGCGAAGTCTTCCCGATGGAGGTCAGGGCAATGGCGATAGCGTTTTTCTACGCTATAGGCACCTCGATCGGGGGGATCACGGGACCCATAATCTTCGGACAGCTGATCGAAGCGGGAGGTCGAGAGAACATCTTTATCGCCTACATCATCGGCGCGGGCTTCATGATAGGGGCGGCCATTGTGGAGGTGATACTAGGCGTCAGGGCGGAGGGCAAGTCACTAGAGAGCGTCGCGAGGCCGCTTACGGCCATCGAGGAGGCAACCGGCGCCACTGCTTGAGGAGTCGGCAAAGTCTACTACAAGGAAGACGGAGAAAGGAATATCCATGACTACAAACGCAAGTGCCGGGGCGGGACAGCCCGTACTGCCCGTCCTTTCTAGAAACTGGTGGGCACTGGCCCTGCGCGGGGTAGTCGCCATATTGTTCGGCCTGGCGGCGTTTTTCCTGCCGGGCATCACCTTGACGGTCCTCATCCTGCTGTTCGGAGCTTTCGCGCTGGTGGACGGCGTGTTCGCGATCATCGCCGCGGTTAGGACACGCAGGCGGAACGAGCGCTGGTGGCTGTTACTAGCGGAGGGGGTGCTCGGCGTGCTGACGGGCATCGTAGCCTTTGTCTGGCCGGGTCTCACCGCGCTGGCGCTACTCTACCTCGTCGCCGCCTGGGCTATCATCACCGGCATCCTAGAGATAGTCGCGGCGATAAGGCTGCGCCAGGAGATAGTGGGTGAGTGGGCCTTGATCCTCAGTGGAGTACTGTCGGTGATCTTTGGGGTGCTCCTGGCGGTGCTGCCCGGCGTGGGCATACTCGCGCTCCTCTGGCTGATCGGCGCCTACGCTGTGGCGTTCGGCGTACTGCTCATCATCCTCGCCTTTCGGGTGCGAAATGAGTTGGAGTCCGAGGGTGGCGAAACCCCTTCGGCCACCGCCGACCGGCGCTTCACCGAGGGCGGCGACCTGGTCAAGGCGAGCGACTTCGACTCGGCTCTCGAGGACGGGGAGCAGGATGTAAATAGCACGCAGGACATGGATGGGACGCGGGACGTGGACCGAGCGCAGGACGACGTCCGCGGGCGAGAAGTCCGCGACCGTAGTGGCCAGGAGGTCGGCACGGTGGAGGATGTGTACGTCGATAGGGAAGGAGCGACACCCAGGTTTCTGGTCGTCAGCACCGGTCCAGGGTTTGCCAGGGGGCTTTTCCTCATCCCGACCGAGGCTGTCAGCGGGATCAGCGCGGATCAGGTGACGCTGAACCAGGACCGCAACAAGGTGGCGGACTCGCCGAGCTTCGAACAGGAGCCCGACCGCCGGTACCAGGTCGCCCTCTACCGCTACTACGGCTACCCATGAGCGCAGACGAATAGTGCCGCCATATTGACACTCATACTACAAAGCGTTAGAAAGCAACTGTCTTTGAAGTCAAGGGGTTAGGGCATGAAAAGAC
>JAWWQA010000189.1:0-2819 GCA_033854695.1 Rubrobacteraceae bacterium | reverse complement strand
GGGCTGGGTGGAGGTCCTGGAGCATCCGCCTGTGGCCCGAAAGACCGCCGAGCCTGGCGAAACTGGCCGAAGCGACGCTCCTGTGCGGGAGATCGAGGTGATAAGGGCCGAGCCGGAGGGGGTTTCGCCGGACGATTACTTCCGCTTCATGGGAAGCCTGCCGGCCCCGCACATACTCGAGTTTCTGAACGGGTACTGCGAGCGGGACGGGCTCGAGACCGCGGTGGTCCTGGAGGCGTTGAAGATCGCCAGCGAGCGGGACGCGAGGCGGGTGGGTTACGTGAGGAGTATTCTGGAGCGGTGGGTCGAGCGGGGGGTCAAAACCGTCGCCGACGTGGAGCGCTTCGAGAAGGACCGTAGATTGAGGCTCGTCGAACAGAGCGGCGCCATCCGAGGTGGGGCTTTGAAGATCGGGGAACCAAAGCCGGGAGAGGGGGTGACGGATGGAGCCGATCAAAGATCTGCTGCCCGACGCCGGGAGGGCTATGAGTGGTTCTTCGGCGAGTAAGGAATCGTCGTCGGGCGGTCCGGCTTTGAGGCTGGACGACCAAATCTGCCCGCACTGTGGCAGGGAGCTCGAGGCTGAGTTCTTCAATTTCCCGCCGGGCCTGCAACGCAAGTACCAGAAGACCGGTGAATGGTACTACCATCCGTGCACGCCCGAGTGCGAGAAGAAGAATGAGCAGCGCGAGTGGGAGTTGACACGCCGCGATGCCAGGGTGGCAAGCTTACGGGAGCGCAGCGGACTATCCAAGCGCATGAGAGGTTACACTCTTGGAAACTTCAGGGTCATAGCCAGCGACGCTGCACGGGCTCGCATGAAGGTGGATGAGTACCTCGAAAACTGGGAAGAGAACCGGGAGGCGGGCAGGGGGCTCTACTTCTGTGGCGGGGTGGGTACCGGGAAGACCCACCTCGCGGTTGCGGTAATGAACGAGCTGATTCGCAAAAAGCGGGTGCCTTCGCTCTTTGTGACCGTGCCGGAGCTTCTGGACAACCTGCGCGAGACCTACAATAAGCCCGGCCGCAACCTTGACGAGTGGATGGACGCCGTCCAGAACGCAGACTTCCTGGTCCTCGACGACCTCGGGAGCGAGCGCACCACCGAGTGGGTGCGCGAGCGGATCTTCGTTATCGTGAACCACCGCTACCGCGAGGCCCTACCGACGGTCTTCACCTCGAACATAGGACTAAAGGATCTCGCTGAGCAGCTCGGAGAGAGGACGGCCAGCCGGATCATCGCTATGTGCGAGGGTATACAGATCGAAGGCGACGACTACCGGCAGACCGCCGCGAGGGAGGCACGATAGGTGAGAGAAGAGTTCTTGATCACACGCCAGGGTAAGCAGTATGTACTATTCGCCGGTTTGCTCGACGAGGCCCACAGCCGGGGCCTGCGCAGCATAGATACGGAGCTCATTCAGGTTCCCACTGCCGAGAACGGCAACGTGGCCGTGGTCAAGGCTACGGTGGAGATGGAGGACGACCGGACCTTCTCCGGCCTCGGCGATGCCTCTCCCGATAACGTGAGCCGGAACATCGTGCCGCACATCATTCGAATGTCTGAAACGAGGGCAAAGGCGCGAGCCTTGAGGGATGCCGTGAACGTTGGCGCTACCGCTCTCGAAGAGCTCTCCGACGGTGAGGAGGCTCCGCCCACCGGCTATCCGCCCCCGCGTGGCCTCCAGAGCGCCGGTAGAACCCAGCCCGCCGACTCTGCTCCGAACGGCCGGGCCGACGCGAAGCCCGAGACCGTTGAAGGGGTTTCTCAGGAGTCTTCGCAGGGAGGCTCGCGGCGGGGCAGGGGGGGATCCGGGCGTGACAAGGCGCGCAAGAGCCAGATCGACCTTCTCAGGACTCTCGCCGAGGAGCTCAGGGGCGAGAATGGCGTGACCCGCCTCGAAGGCCGCATAGGCAAACCTCTTAGCGAGCTCTCCCGCGCCGAGGCCGACGAGTGGATAGACCGTCTTACACCCGCCGAAGGCCGCGACTAAAGGAAGGACCTTCCAGGACAGTACTGGCCGGGGCCTCATCCCGGTTTATCCTGGCCCTGCTCCTCGCCCTGGGGCTCCTCGGCGGCTCGAGCGGCTGTGGGGTTTTGCCCATGCCGAGTACCGCTCAGCCGCCGCCCTCGGGCTCGCTGGTCGTAAGCTTCATAGACGTGGGGCAGGGCGACGGGGTGCTCGTCCAGTCCGGCGGCAAGAACTACCTGCTGGACGCCGGGAAGCCACAGGCCGGTCCCAAGGTGGTAGATTTCCTTCGAAGCCGGGGCGTCGAATCGCTCGACGGGATAGTCGTCAGCAACCCCGACGCCGACCACATAGGGGGGTTTCTGGACGTGCTCGATGCCTTCGAGGTTCCGACCGTCTATCTCTCCGGCGATCCCAAAGGGACCTCCACCTTCAACTCGTTCCTGCGTGCAGTCAGGGATGAGGGCTCGGAGGTGGTCGAGTCTCGCGCCGGCATGCGGATGGATTGGGGTGGCACGCGAGCTGATGTGTTGGTCCCAAAAGCCCCAGCCGCTTGAGCTCGCTTTCCGCGGGCGGATAGAGGACGGGACCTCTACGATAGAGTTGATACTAGCTTAGAGAAGGGAGACGTGGCGCAGCTTACGCTGCACCTTGAGCTTCCGGCTTTCATGGAGCGGTGACCGACTCTAATAACGCGCCTGGTATTAGAGAAGCTTCCAAGATTGTGCAACTCTATTCAGCCCACAAGATGTTGTGGTCACAGCCTAGTGAGGATTACACTCCTGAACCTCACTACAGGACTGCGGACAGAGATTTTATGCAGGATCCTGGATTTGAGTTTCCGAGAAA
>JAWWQA010000188.1:0-12348 GCA_033854695.1 Rubrobacteraceae bacterium | reverse complement strand
GGTGGACCAACTACTCAACATCCATCAGTCCGAAGCTTTGGTAAAGCTGGTCGCCAAGGAGTGCGAGATCGAGTTGGAGTTGAATAGGAAGGGGAACCTCAAGCACATCAAGGCGATGGCCTCGAGGTGCGCCTTCCTGCAAGAGCCCACCCATAGGATACGCTTTGTGTACACGCCTAAGAAGCACACCTACCTCGTGGCTCAATTAGATAGAGCTGTGGTTTTCGATCCTGGTGCGTCGTAGGCTGCTAAAGAGAGGCAACTTCTTCACCTCGGTGGAGGATCTCAGCCAGCAGATCCTTTTGTTCATCTAGTACTTCGACCGAACGATGGCCAAGCCGTTCAAGTGGACGTACCAAGGCCGACCGCTCAAGGTTTAAACTGATGCGTTATTTTCGCCGCAATGCTCTACGAGCATAGCAAAGGACGAAGTCTCAAAGGCCTAAATCTGCTAAGAGCTTGCGCCAATAGGCGAGTATCGAATTTATCAACAGCCAATGAAGCGGCGACTTGATCGGGTGGAGAATTGCCAAGTATAAAAAGTTTCCAGCCTATTGGCGCAAGCTCTAATTCTCGGAAACTCAGGGAGAGTCTTCTGGTGCGCGTCCGCTCAGTAATCCATTCCACCCGTGCCCCTTCGGCGGCTATCCTGTCCGAGCGATCCTCCGGAGAGAGGGCGTCTATGTACTTGTAGTAGATCTCACCGTCTGGGCTAAGGAGTTCTACAAACCCCTCCGCAGCTCTAGTTTCGTCTTCAGAGGCCAGCTGCTCTAGCTCCTCAGGCGACTCCCCAGGTAGAGGACCGTCCAGCAACTTGCGGAGGAGTCCGTTACGCCGGTTCTCAAGATCTTGGCGCTCAGCCTCCATGTAGTGCCCCCACGCCTCCGCGCGCTTCGCATTGTATCCTTTGCCCATTAGAGGACTCCTTTTTTCCTAATGTCCTCCCGAACAACTTGCAAAAAACGATCTCAAGGTTTCGAGCCTCTAGCCTATCTTCATTCGGGCTTGCGCTTAGAGTGCGCTAGGGGATAGGCTGCCTCTAATAAGTATCCTCATAAGACTCATAACTCCACCGCCTAGAGGCCGAACCACCCTATTATTAGCTCGTCCGTGCTTCGATTTCGCTCTTTATATCTGACAAGGTAAGAGGGAGGACGGAACCAAGACCCTGCAAAGTGGTTAGGGGAGGGTCAATAAGAAAACTTTCGTAGCCTTCCTGGGAGGCTTCATCACACTTTGCAAGCAGCCGATCCACATTATCGTCGCCATCTATACTCCACATCTCACGCGGCAGGCGATCGCCCGTCCAAGGGTTCATTATGCCGTGCAGCGGTACCCACTGGTGCAAGAACTCCCTTGCGTACTCACTAGAACGGAAAAAGCAGAATGGCCTCACCCCTGACAGAGGAGGAAAAGGCAACGGCATGTCCTCAACGTGTTTGTGTCTATACCAAAAAAGCGGGGGGCGGCGTCTACCATCGTCTTGTTGAGTCATCTTCCGAACAGCCTCCTAAAGAATCCCTTGCCTCGCTCTTACCCTAGCTTACCAAAGAGATTGTCTCTATAGGGCACGGGTTGCCGCTACTGGGTGGCCACCACGATCCTTGCAATAGAGGTCCAGGGAAAGAAGGCCAGGCGGCCGTCCTTCATGGCGAGGGTAACCCCTAAGTCGTTTACACTCTCTAACCGCCCGCTAAACTCGCCTATCGCCTGATCGTACCCGGAGACTATGCGGCCGTGGGAGTCCTCGAACGGATGTCCTTCAGCACGCGCCCATATTGCCACCCCCTGCCCGACCCACGCTTCCGGTATTTGCTTCCCCGCCATCGCTAAATCCTCCAATCGGCCACCACCATCGCTAACTTCGTGCCTTATGACTGTACGTAGCGGCGTCCTCTTCCACGTCTAGGCCGCCAACTCTAAGGGATGGTCTCCTTCGGAATCACAAGCTCCTCCTCTGGTCCCACAACCCTCGGATGCCTAACGTCTCGGCGTCGAAGAGCGCCACGTACCCACAATTGCCGCACGAGACTCTCACGATTCCCCCGCCTTCGGTGAGGTCTGTATCGTCCGCTTCCAAGAGCGCTCTGACGTAGGAAGCCTCGGCGAATTTCCAGCTATTGTCTCCGCAAGCCGGGCACTGGACTATCGCTTTGGAGCGCATCCACTCCTCTAGGATCTTACGTTGATTAGAATTAAGCGGCATCGGACCTCCCTGTATGATTCCTCGATCTAGGCTACCAGCAAACGACAACGCAAAGGCCGGGGTCCTAGCTTCGCTGGAGCTGCCGCCTAGGCGTGCGCTGGGAGTCTGGGCGGGGTCTCCTATTTCGCAAGGAGCGCAGGCCCTGGTAGGAGGTCTTGTAGGAGGGTTTGCAGGTGAGGGCGCAACGCCCCTCATAGTTGCCCGATGTTTGCTTCTCATACTTAACCCTTATAAAGCCACACTCTGAACAATTGGCAGTTCTGGATATGGGGTCAACAACTCCTAGAGAGTAAGCTTGGTAACGCATATCTACTCCTCTTTCTCCTGATATCCCAGATTACTGGGGATCGCAGAGTTTAGTAACACTGATGGCATTGTACTACACATTGTAGCCAACTTTACATAACAGGCATTTCGTTCTCTCTCTCATCCTCCCCCAAGGCTTGCCTTGGTGCGTCTATTCGCCGATGGCAAGGGTGATTCTCGGAAATTGAGTCGCCTATTCTCATGATCTTCGGGAACTGCACGTCCCCCTTGTATGCTTTTCCTGTCAACCTCATGGTCGGCTTGCACTTGGGCATTTATAGCATAGTACTCCTGCATACAGTACCTTCGGTACTCCTTGGTAAGCTCCATCTGCAGCCACAGACGCTCTCCTGGCGTAAGGCTCTTGTCAGTCCTGAGAGCATCAAGGGACATCATGTACTCCTGAGTTAGCAACCTGACCTCCATTTTCCGATCGGTTTGGTTCGTTGAGTACTTGTGCATGGTGTTCGCCTCCAAATAGTCGAGGTCAGCATCCGCTCGCATCCTCTGCACGAGGCCTTCTCTCTTTAGGAGACAACCAAACGAAGATAGTCAAGTTTTCAGGCTCATGTTACATCAATTACACTGGTTACACAGCCCTGCACCTAGAGAAAAGGGGCTCTATTCACGAAGGCCGAGAAGATAAATTCTCGGAAACTCCATATCCAAGAAAGTGAATAAAACCCGGCACCCGGCAGGGTAGAGCGGTATCGGTAAAAAGGTGGATCAGGGGGGTGGAGATTGCTTGGAGTGCTCCGGTAGCGCGCAGAAGGCGCCCTCTGAGAAACCCACCGATCTAATCCCGAACACCCGGTTGAAGCGAGCCCGGTAGTTCTCCCACGCTATGGCCGCGGCCAGCTCCACCAGCTGCGCCTCATCGAAGTGTTTACGCAACTTCTCCATGAGCTCGGGCGGCAACTCCACGGGGATCTTGGCCATCTCCGCCGCGAGGTCAATGACAAGTCGCTCCTCGTCCGAGAAGGCTTCGCTGTCCCGGTAGCGCGGCAGATCCCGCAGCTGCTCCTCGGTTATGCCCAGCTCCCTGCCCACGGCAGAGCCTATGTCCAGTCAGAAGGGACAGCCGACGAGCGAGCCGGCTTTGATCGAGGCCAGCATTTTGAGGCGGCTGTCGGCTTTACTGCTGGCCAGAAGCGCACTCTCGTAGGCGCCCACGCCCATAAGGATCGCCGGTCGCTTCAGGAGCAGGTGGAAGAGATCGGAAACCTTATCGTATCGGACGTTGGCGAAGGTCTTGCCGTAGGCGCGCAGTTTGTCGAGAAACATCTCGATTCTCCTCTCTAGTACTCAAGATATCCAGGGCATGTTCTCGAGCTTGTCCGGGTTGACCACGAGACGGATGGCCCGGATGCGTCCCTCCGCGATGTCGAACGTCGTGACGCTCTGAGGACGCCCGTCCTGAAAGTAGCCGACGAGCCCGGGGCGCCCGTTTATCTGAACCCATCGGACAACTAATCCGGGTGGGGCCTTGCGGAGTATCCCGGAGAAGAACCTGGCGACCTTCTGCGCACCACTGATGGGGTTGAGCGCCGCTCGTGCCTTCCCCCCGCCTTCCGACCAGAGGGTCACGTCCTCCGAGAGCAGCGCGAGCAGACCTTCTATATCGCCGCCCATACAAGCTTCGAGAAAGCTTTCCATCAGGCGTTTCTCCTGCTCCGGCGAGCTCTCGAAGCGGGGGCGCCGGGCTGCGACGGACCGGCGCGCGCGGCGTGAGATCTGGCGGCAGTTGGCCTCGTTTTTGCCTACGACGCGTGCAATTTCTTCGTATTCGTAGTCGAAGACTTCCCTGAGCAAGAACACAGCCCGCTCGACCGGACTCAAACTCTCCAAGAGCACCAAGAATGCCATCGAAAGCGACTCGTCAAGCGTGGCCGCATCTGCGCCCTCGGGGCCCGGCAGAGGCTCTGGCAGCCAGGGTCCCACGTACTCCTCACGCCGCGCCTTCGCGGAGCGGAGGTGATCTATGGAGAGGCGGGTCACAATCGCCGAGAGATAAGATTTTGGCGAGCGGACCTCCTCCGGCACTCGCTGCCAACGTAGATAAGCCTCTTGCAGGACGTCCTCCGCGTCCATGATGCTCCCGAGCATTCGGTAGGCGATGGAGAACAACAGCGGCCGGTGCTCGTCGAAGGTCTCGACCCCGGAGGAAAGCTTGTCCTGATTCATCGAGATTCCACCTTGGGCCTTCGCCGCAAGCCCGGGACAGCTACAGCGGCCGGGGAGCGCGAAAGCGTGTTCAAAGCCCATATTCCGACCAAGCACCCGATCCCATCAACGAGCAAAAGGAGCGCAACCGAAACCTGGAACGGTATCCGCCACTCCCCCGGATGCAATGCAAAGACGTTATCCGGTCCGGCAACTACGAAATGATAGGCTAGACTGAAGACAAACGATCCCGCCATCGAAGCCAGGAGCAGCCTCGCTTCCGCCTGACGAAACCGGCTCCAGAGCAGGATCACCGTCACCACCGGAGCGAAGTAGATGACAGCGGTCACGTACGCCAGCTGCCACATGGGCAGGTATATTAGATGCTGTCCCGCGTGGGAAACCGTGTGCAGGACATTGGCCACTGTCGCCAGGACGATCGCAATTGTCCCGTATAAAGCTACCTTGCGCATCGTTTTCCTCCTGGCTCTGTTTGCTGTCATTTATAAGACGAACCGACGGCACACGCTGTGACAGTCTTCCTGCCCATCAGCGTTTCGCAACCAGCCGTGCCCCCAAGCCGGCGATGCGCGAGACGCTCATCCCGCGCTCGGTCGGGCGGTCCGAAAAGCCGTAGCCTGGCAGTGACGCTACGATCACGTCGAACGAGTCGGCGGGGCTGCCGTGGCTCACCGGATCGGTGAGCGGCGGAATGAGCTTCAGCATCCGGAAGAACGAGTCGGACCAGCGGGTGCGGGCCAGGCGTTCGCGCAGGTCGTCGAGCTTTTCCTGCGGGATACTCACTTCGAAAGGTTGTGCGTCCATTTCAGACTAGCGTCTCCTAACTCGTCCGGTTCCAGTCACGGTGTGATCCTAACGCCGAAAGAGGTCATAACTGTTCCGGATTGCTTAGAATTCCCAATAAATCTTTGGGAGGTGGTTAGGGTTGTACGGCTACCGGTCCACGACAAGGTTGCTTTCGATGCTGGAGTTGCTGCAGGCGCGCGGAAGGATAGGCGGTCCGGAACTCGCCCGCAAGCTGGAGGTCGGTCAGCGGACCGTGCGCCGCTATGCGGTAATGCTCCAGGAGATGGGCTGCCGAGGAGATCACCACCTTCGCGAAGCGCACGGAAAAGAAGGCATCGCCGTAGAAAGCACCAAACTCCAGAGAACGGGACGAAGAGTCCCATTCCCAAATCCGCCATGCGTTTTACGAGGTTCTTGATCTGTTCGTAGGATGCTGCTCGGTAAACGAAATCATTTTTGCTGCCTCCTCGCACCACTCGACGTAGCTGCTCTCGACGCCGATCCCGCGCTTGAGCGTCAACAGCGTCCCGAGGTAGGCCTCCCTCGAGATCCGACCTTCCCGCAACTCTACCCCGAGCCCGCGCTCGAATTCCTCATAGCGAGCTAGCTTCTCCTCGTGGCCAGCCTTCTCCTCCGTAAGAAGTGCCAGCGCCCGCTTCTTCGGCAAAAACCCATAGCACAACGCCTTCACCAGCTGCTGGTCCCGAATCTGCCTCTCGGCGGCCGGCTCTCCCGCCCAAGAGATCAGCACCTCACGCCCCGCCTCCGTGATGGAGTACACCTTGCGCTCCGGGCCCCGATCGCTGGGCACAACCTCGTAGCACACCAAACCTTCGCGCTCCATCCGGGTCAGCGCCGGGTAGATGCTGCTATGCCCGATCGCGAAGAAGTGGGCAGTCTCCCTCTCCATCCACTTGGTAAGGTCGTAGCCGCTTCTGGGCTTGCGGATGAGGCCCGCCAGGATCACATAATCAAGCGTCTTCATATCCTCCATCGCGTTCCTCCAAAAATTCTCGAAGAATCCAGTATGTCTATATTGACATAGTATAGCGCGGGAGGTAATATGTCGGATTAGACATACAGGCGTGAGAAAGAGGCGTGGGTGACGAACAAGGTCCGCGAGAACTCCGGTGAGGCATCGAAACTCTCCGTGGCGAAACCCGCGACTGGGGACTGGCGGAAGCAGGCACGGATGGGATGCCAGCTTGCGTGACGCTCTCGGCTTTGGCCACGTCTACGCGGCGGTGCGGGAAGCGGCGACGAGATCGTCGGGGTCGCTGCCTGGTTACCGCCGGGCGGATTCCCGCTCTCGCCGTGGCGACAGTTTCGAGCTTTGCCTGACATGGCCCGCATACTGGCCACGGCCCCGCGGTCAACTCGCCGACTTCTGCGGGTCATGGGCGGTTTGACCAAGATACGTCCCGCCCAGCCGTACTGGTACCTGGAGGTGGTTGGCGTCGATTCCACTGCGCAGGGGCTTGGCATCGGCACGTGGCTACTCGAGCCGGTCCTCGCCCTCGCCGACGAGACGGGGCAATTCTGCTACCTCGAAACGATGACGGAGCGGAACGTCGCCTGGTATCGAGGCTTGGGCTTAGAGGTCAGGGACGCGAGAGTCCGCTTCGTGCGTGGGGGACCGCCGAACTGGACCATGATCCGGGGTCAGGTTCGAGACCAGGCCGGGCGAGACCGGGAAACTGGAGGACCGAGCGAAGCCCGGAGAGGAGAAAAGACATGAGCCGCGAGTCCAGGCTGACGGCCGGCATCTTGCTGCTACTGCTTCCCACCGTCGTCTTTGGCGGCACAAGCATACTCTCGCTGCTTGTAGGAGATCCCGGGTACGCCCAGAACCAGCTCAGGCAAGACCTCTGGCGCGCCGGCCACGCCCACGCAGGAGTCCTGCTGGTGCTCTCGCTGGTGGCCCTGCGCTACGTAGACGAGGCAGCTCTTCCACAGAGGATGAAGACGCTGACGCGCCACTCGATCCCGGCAGCGGCGATCCTGCTGCCGATAGCCTTCTTCCTCTCGGTGCTCTCGCCGGACGCGACTGAGCCGAACGCCCTGATCTACCTGGCTTACGTCGGAGCGGTGTCGTTGGCCGTGGGCTTGCTGGTGTTGGGGATTGGCCTGATCCGGAGCGGTCGAACACCACGCGATTATCCGGCCGAACCTGGAAATAAGGAGGTAAGGCGATGATCAAAGAAGTGCCACTCACGGGAGCAAAGGGGTGCCTTAGCGTCGGGCACGGTGTATCAGGAGGCCGGCGACCAGGAGGAGAGGCGCGATCACGATGAGGAGCGTCGGTCCGCCGGTGGGGGGTAGGACGGGTTGGCTGGACTTTTCGGCCTCAGACATGGCAGCATCGCTGACAGTGGCGGCGAATTCGCCATCGGCCTGGTCTACCACGCCGTCCCCGTTCAGGTCCTCACCAACCTTAGCGTCGTGTGCAGCTGGCTTCACCTGGTCGACTTCGATCAGGGGAGGTCCACCCTCGATAGCACCACCCTCGTAGCCGGGCACGGACGTGCCGAAGACGGTGACCCTCTGGCCAACGTAGTCGTCGAGCAGGGGAGCCTGCTCGCTTCTGAGGGCATAACGTTTGCCGGAGGCTTCATCAGTAATAGCGTGGCTGCCGTACATATAGCTGGTGATCTCGGGCTTCTCGATCACGCCCGTAACCGCGATGGTCCGCGAAGAGGACTTCTCCTGCCCCGCTCCCGCGCCCTGTTGGGCGGATGCCGGGGCCGCAACAAAGAGGATCAGCACCACCGCCAGTATTGTTGCCTTCTTTGGCATCTTTGCCTCCCTCCGCTCAACCTTGCACTGAAGGTAACACACCAACGTCAAATAACGCGAATAACAGAGGGATTGTGAGAGAAGCGATTCTTGGGGAGCGGTACTGGACCGTCCTACCATGTTCAGTGAGTGGCTTCAGGGTCACCGGTTCCCGGCTCTCGCGTCCGGCGGATCTTGCTTGCGCAGCACGTAAGGAGTCGCCCTCAAAGACCGGCTCCTTACTTTCGGGTAAGAGATTTCTAACGGAGGGCGCGGTGGGCCAGGAGACCACTGATCGCGATGATTAGCCCCGTGAGCGCGAGGCCGAAAAGGGTGAGGGACGCCGGTGGCGGGGAGAGTAGGTTCGCTGGAGGACTTGACGGCGTCAGCAGCGGCGTCGCTGACGGCGGCGACCTCGCCGTCGATCTCGTTCATTAAACCGTTCTGGTTGACGTCCTCGCCGGTCTCCGGACTTGCGAGCTTATTAGCATCGCCGGTACCGTCCGTGTTGGGTGTCGGGGAATCCGGCCCGGTGCCTTCGGGAGTCGTGGTGTCTCCACGGTAACGGTGTCGGGCCTGGCGAGTCTTCGCAGGTTATCCTCTGCTCATGAACCCGGAGCGGATCGTCAGCCTCGTGCCGAGCCTCACCGAGGCTCTCTTCACCTTCGGGGTGGGGGAGAAGGTAGTCGGACGGACCCGGTACTGCACCCAGCCGCCCCGGGCGGTGGGAAGGGTTGCAAAGGTCGGAGGGACGAAGAAGGTTGACGTGGGGCGGGTTCTTGGGCTCGAGCCGGATCTGGTGGTCGCGGTGAGGGAGGAGAACACCCGGGAGGACATAGAGGAGCTCGAGGAGGCCGGGGTGCCTGTCTTCTTGGGAGCGCCGGAGACTGTGGAGGACGCGGTGGGGATGCTGAGGGAGCTGGCCGGGTGCGTCGGGGCTTCAAGGGTTGCGGCGGAGGCGGTGCTCGGCCCTATCGAGCGGGTGTACGGGAGGTTGCGTGAGGCGAAGCCGCAGGAGGCGCGGCGGTGCTTCGTCCCGATCTGGAAGGGACCGTACATGAGCGTGGGCTCGGATACCTACGTGCACGACGTCCTCAAAACGTGTGGCGGCGAGAACGTTTGTGGAGGCTATACGCGCTACCCGGTCCTCGACTTAAAAGAGCTGGAGGACTTCGAGCCCGAGATCGTACTGCTCCCGGACGAGCCCTACCCGTTCTCGTCGGAGGATCTCGCGGAGTTCTACGCACTGGACGTTCCCGCGGCGCGGGAGGATAGGATCCATCTGGTCGATGGCAAGCTCCTCACCTGGTACGGACCACGCATGGCGAGCAGCCTCACGCAGCTCGCGGCGCTTCTGAAATTCTAGCTGCTGGCGATTCTTTAACCACCAGCGTGGCGGCTATTACTGGTCTCTTCTGGAAAAGGCTGCATCATGCCGCGCCCGTAGATCAGGATCTCTGTCGTCACACGGCGAGGTCTACGGCAATCGGCAGCGCGGTGTGTCTCCAGTTTGCAAGGCCGCCAGGGCATCGCTCATACTTTTCGACCAGTAGACTCCGCGCCAGCTCGTCTTCCTCCGCGTCCTCGACGACGCGCGCCTGACCCTCGAAGTGCTCGCGGGCCATTCGTACGGTAACCTCTGGCGTGCGGCGAAGGTTCTTCACCCAGTCGGAGCGGTCGCGACCGCCCGAGAGCATGTAGAGAGTGCGGTCTTTTATGGCGAACCAGATCTCGATCTCGTGCGGTCTGCCGGTTACCCTTCCTGCGGTCGTCAGGTAGCAGAAGTCCTCGCCCGCGAGACTTAAGAGGTCCGCGGGCATCTCCGTGTTATCCGCTCGCCTTCTCAGCCTCCTCTTCGCGTTGCCTGAGCTCGACGCGACGGATCTTACCGCTGGCGGTCTTCGGCAGTTCGTCTATAAACTCTACCTGGCGCGGGTACTTGTACGGGGCGGTGACGTTCTTGCAGTGGTCCTGGATCTCTTTGACGAGATCCTCGCTTGGCTCGTAGTCGGCGGTGAGGATCACAAACGCCTTCACTATGCTCCCCCGTTCCTCGTGGGGCGCGGCCACTACGGCGCTCTCTGCAACTGCCGGGTGCCCTATGAGCGCGTCCTCCACTTCGAACGGGCCGATACGGTACCCTGCAGAGAGGATCACATCGTCCGATCGTCCCACAAACCACAGGGACCCGTCCTCGTCCCGGGTCCCCCGGTCTCCGGTGAGATAGTAGCCGTTCCGCATCACGGCCTCTGTCTCGTCGGGCTGCTCCCAGTACCCTTTCATGAGCGTGGGATTATCGGCCTCGAGGGCGATATCCCCCGGCTCGCCGGCTGAGAGCTCGTCCCCGTCCTCGTCGATTATGCGGACGTCGCATCCCGGCGAAGGCTTGCCCATCGAGCCGGGCCGGACATCGACACCGAGGAAGTTGCCGACGAGCAAGGTGTTCTCCGTCTGGCCGTAGCCGTCGTAGATCGTGATGCCGTGCAACTCGCGCCACCGCTCGATGACCGGCGCGTTCAGCGGCTCCCCGGCCGAGAGCGCGTGCCGGACGGAGGAGAGGTTTGCGCTCTCGAGTTCGGGGGCGTTCGCGAGAACCCTGTACTCCGTCGGAGCCTGGCAGAGGACGGTGATCCCGTACCTCTCTATGAGGTCCAGGCGCTCCGCGGGGTCGAAGGCCCCCTCGTGCATGAAGATCTCGTTTCCGTGGCTCCAAGGCCCCAAGAACACGTTCCAGATGTTCTTGGCCCATCCGGTCGCGGCGGTGCACCAGAGCAGGTCGTCTTCCTGAAGATCCAACCAGTACTTGGCCTGCATCCGTTTGGCGTAGGTGTAGCTGTGGGTGTGCAAGGCGCCCTTCGGATGCTTCGTCGTCCCGGAGGTGTACAGGATAAAGGCGCCTTCGTCCGCGGCGGTATCCTCGACGGTGAAGTCTTCGGAGGCGCCGTCCATGAGCTTCTCGTAGGATTCCCAGCCTTCGCGCTCGCCGCCGACGATGAGGAAGTGCCGCAGGTTGGGGACCTCCTCGCTCATGGCGTCGGCCTGCTCTACTCCTTCGGGGCCGGAGATGATGGCTACAGCTCCGGAGTGCTCCGCTCGGAACTTGAGGTCGTTCGTGCGGAGCTGCGCGGCGGAGGGGATGGTGATAGCCCCAAGCTTCAAGAGGCCGGTGAGGATCACCTGGCACTCCGGCACCTTGCCGATGAGGACCATCACCCTGTCACCGCGCTCTATGCCCATTTCCCGGGCCGTGTTGGCGAACTTGTTCGAGAGGCGGGAGAAGTCTTCGAAGGTCAGGTGGCGCTCCTCACCGTTCGTGCCAAGCCAGATCATGGCCGAACGGTCTTGCTCGGCCCACTTGTCCACCACGTCGCGGCCGAAGTTGAACCTCTCGGGAGTCTCCCACTGGAAGTTCCTGTAGGTCGTCTCGTAATCGCCGATGTTCGCCACAACTCCTCCTTGTCTTGCGTTCCCCTACAAAGATACTTCCCTCGCGGCGTATCTTACTAAACTTGAGATCCAAACTCGGCGTCTTCCTATAAACTGGTGATGCTGAGTTCGAACATTGGAGGCATGAAAGTGGAGCGGGCGGTAATTCTGGGGGCGGCGCGGACGCCGTTTGGCAAATTTGGCGGGGCTCTCTCGCCGTTGAGCGCGCCGGAGTTGGGCGGGGCAGCGATCCGGGAGGCCATCGGGCGCTCGGGTATAGAGGACGGGGAGATACAACACTCCATCTTTGGCATCGTCGTGCAGGCGGGGGTTGGCCAGATCCCTTCACGCCAGGCCAACTATCACGCGGGGTTGCCCTATTCTCTAACCACCGAGACGTTGAACCAGGTCTGCGCCTCGGGGTTGAGGAGCGCCACGCTGGCGGAGACCATGGTCCGGGCCGGAGACTACGAGTTGGTCCTGAGCGGCGGCATGGAGAGCATGTCCAACGCCCCTTATCTCCTGCAGAAAGCCCGCTGGGGCGTGCGCATGGGCGACACCCCGATGGTGGACGCCATGATCCACGACGGCCTGCTGGATGCCTTCGAGCACGTCAACATGGTCCGCTTCGGCAGCGACGGGTCTCGCAAGAACAACATCTCCCG
>JAWWQA010000187.1:0-2931 GCA_033854695.1 Rubrobacteraceae bacterium | reverse complement strand
GGGACCTTTGAACGCCGAGCTCTTCGTCGTAGGAGAGGCGCCGGGCTTCAACGAGGATAAGGAGGGCAAGCCGTTCCGGGGAGCTTCGGGGATGCTGCTCGACCGGTTACTGTCATCCGTTGGGCTGGAGCGCGAGGAGGTCTACCTCACTACCCTCGTCAAGTGCCGTCCACCCGACGGCAGGTCTCCGAAACCGGCGGAGATCAACGCCTGCAGGCATTATCTGCTGGCTCAACTTGCTGCGGTCGACCCCAAAGTAGTGGTAGCGTTGGGAGACCTGGCGAGTCGTTCCCTCACCGGGCGGAAGGAGGCTGTGTCACGCATCCGGGGCCGGGTGATACCGCTCGATGGCCGCTACGTCTTTCCGACGCTCTCCTTGAGCCGGGCGCTTTACACCCCGGCGGATCGCGCGCTCCTCGTCTCCGACTTCTCCCGCCTGCCGGAGCTCCTCGCCACCGACCGCCCGCTTACCTACGAGACACTCAACATCTCCCACGTCCCGACCACCGAACGCGAGCCTTTGCAGCCGGGCCTCTGGTAAGAGTAGTGAGTAGGGAGTCAAAAGAACACGATTCCCGACTTCCGGTCCTTACTCTCGAGTGGGACGGCCTGGATGAGGACGACCTCGAAGCGCTGGTTACTAGAGTGGCGGGCCATCTCATGCCCGGCGACATCATTGTGCTGAAGGGCGAGGTAGGGGCCGGCAAGACGACCTTCGTGCGGGCAGCGGCCCGTTCTTTAGGCGTCCGGGAGGTGGTTACGAGCCCGACCTACCAGTTCGCCCGCGGCTACGAAGGATTTGCGAGTGGGCGTGCGATCACGGTAAACCACCTGGACCTGTATCGGCTGGAGGGCCTCGACACGAGGGACGCCCTGGACCTGGACGAGTATCTGGGAGTTGGCTCCGTGACGTTTGTCGAGTGGGCGGACCCCGCGCTCTACCTGTTGGAGGAGCCGAGCGTCGTCGAGCTCTTCCATCGCTCGCCGTCCACGCGCAGGATGCGGCTCTCAGGGCCTCTGGCAGCGCGGCTCTCGTCGCCGTGCTGATCCTGGCCCTCGACTCCTCGACGAGCGTCGTGGCCGTCGCCGTCGCCCATGCTGAGGAGAAAGCAGATCCTGAGGCCAGGTCCAGGTCTGGGCGGGAGGTGCTCGCGGAGATCTCCATCCCCTCGCGTGGCGCCTCTGAGACCCTACTCCCGGCGGCCCACGCCGCCTTGAGCCTCGCCGGTACAGAACTCGCCAAAGTGGATCGCATCCTGGTAGGTGTCGGTCCCGGCACCTTTACCGGTATCCGCATCACCCTGGCCGCCGCGCGGGCCCTGGCGCTCGCGACCGGCGCCCGGCTCTCCAGAAACTCGACGCTTGCTGCCCTCGCCGCCCCGGCTTTGATGAGCGCCGAGAAGCCCGAGGTCCTCGCCGTGCTCGACGCCAAGCGCCGTCAGGTCTTCGCCCAACGCTTCGCGGGTGGACGAGCCCTTGGAGAGATCCTATGCGTGACACCGGAGGAGCTAGCGCAGCTTCCCGCAGAGGACACGCCGCTCGTCGTCGGTGATGGTGCAGTGCGCTACCGGACTGTGCTCTGTGGCCTCGGGCGTATACCGCCCGACGCTTCGCCGCTGCACCGGGTAACGGCGATGGGGCATGTGTTCTCGGCAGACCTCACACCTGTGCTTGCCCACGAGGTCGTTCCACTCTACGTCCGCGAGCCGGATGCCGAGGTTCGCAGGGATCTCAACCCCTGGAGCAAGGGTTGACGGACCCGGAGCCGCTACTGCGTCCGATGCGCGTCTCGGACCTCCTGGCGGTGATGGAGATCGACCGTCAGAGCCTCACCAAGCCGTGGAGCGAGTTTGTCTGGCGCGAGGAACTCTCGAGTCCGTTCGGCCGGTACCTGGTGCTCGAAGAGGACGGTGCCGTCTCCGGTCATATTGGCCTCAAGCTGATTTTTGGCGAGGCCCACATTATGACGCTCGCCGTACACCCGGAACGGCGGCGCCAGGGCTTCGCCCGCACCCTCATCGAAGCCGCTCTCGCTGCCCCGGTCTCTGCCGGTATGAGACGCGTCTACCTCGAGGTACGCCCGAGCAATCTGGCTGCCCGCGCGCTCTACCGTTCTTTAGGTTTCGGCGAGACCGGAGTCCGTCCTGGCTACTACGGCGACGAGGATGCGCTGCTCATGACCCTCGATCTTGGGAAGGATCTTCGCTGGTAGGGTTCCGTCGCTTCTCACGTTCCTTACGTGCTTCCTCCCGGCGTCGCCGAAGGGCGTCTCTGTTCCCGAAGGGCTTGAGGAGATAGAGGGCTGGGGCAATGCAGACCAGGAAGCTTACAAAGATCGCCGTCGCGATAAACGGCTGAACCGGACCGCGGGTCACGTAGATCAAGAACTGTGCCAGCAACACCAGCGCGATAAAGGCGAAGAGCAGCGAGAAGGTTCGCATGAGATCTAGTATACCCTGCGCCACCTGACGGCCCATGCGGTATAAAAACCGTATGATCCTGGCCATCGAAACTTCTTGCGATGACACCTGCGCCGCGGTCCTCGAGCCCGCGGGCCGGCATGCCCTCTCAAATGTCGTCCACACCCAGACGGAGCACCAACGCTACGGCGGCGTCGTCCCAGAGGTGGCCTCACGTGCCCACCTCGAACGCCTCGACAGCGTTGTGGAGAAGGCGCTCGCCGACGCAGAAACCCACCTCGACGAGGTAGAGCGGGTAGCCGTTACGGTGCGTCCCGGCCTCATCGGCGCCCTACTCGTCGGCCTCTCTGCCGCCAAGGGCCTTGCCTACGCGAGGAAACTACCTCTGGTCCCCGTAAACCACCTGGAAGGACACGTTGCTGCCGCCTACCTCGCTGACCCCACCCTCGAGCCTCCCTTCGTCGCCCTGATCGCCTCGGGCGGCCACACCGCCCTCTATTCTGTGACCGGG
>JAWWQA010000186.1:0-4636 GCA_033854695.1 Rubrobacteraceae bacterium | reverse complement strand
GAGGAGTTCACCTACCAGCTCTTGGATAACGACGAGCTGTCGGAAGAGGTGAGGCGCGTGTACTTGCCGCTCGTGTACGGCAAGGCGAAGGTCGCTTGGCAGGAGCATTGTCCCATCGGCGAGCTGCTCGGGCCGCCGCCGAAGGAGGGCGCCCACCTGGAGTACAAGTCCACGTTCCGCACACGGGCGGACACCGGAGAGCTCTTCAAGCCGCTCCAAACGGCAAGCCTCAAGACGATCGCCGCGTTCCTAAACAGCCGGGAGGGCGGGACCTTGTTGATCGGGGTTGCGGACGACGGCTCGGTCTTCGGCCTCGACTCCGACTACGCCACGCTGCGCAAAAATGGCAAGGACGACCGCGACCTGTTCGGACTCCACCTCAACCAGGCCGTGATCAACTCGGTCGGGATGGCCGCCGCGGCGAACGTCGGGCAGGAGATCCTGGAGGTCGGTGGTAAGGACCTCTGCCGCGTCCACGTGAGGCCGTCGAGCTTCCCGGTAGAGGCCACGGTGGTCGAGATGGACAAGAACGGCCAGCACGTGAAGAAAAAACTCTTCTACGGCCGCTTCGGCAACGGCACCCGCCCGATCACGGACTCTACCGAGCGCGAGAGGTACCAGCTCCAGGTCTGGGGACCTTAGGCCGTCCGGATGCCGCTCGGGTAGAATCAACGGAGAAAAGCCCAAAGAGAGGTTCGAGTTTTGCGAGAGACGAATATCACCTGGGACCCCGAGGCCGATCGGCGCATAAAGCGCAGCCCCTTTTTGATGCGTCGCTTCATCCGCAAGCGCATCGAGGAGCGCGTAGCCAGTCGTGGCCGCACCCACGTAACCGAGGCCGACGTGGACGAGAGCGCCAATATGTACCGCCAGTACCGGTTCAAGTAGCCGGCCCTCATGGCGGAACCGGGGCGCGGCTTTCTACCGGCCTCCTCACTCGCCGGAGTCCAAAAGCCTTGCTTTCGAGGTCTGTAAGTGGACTCTCGGGCGCAGTGGATAGTTGGACGGGGACGCAGCGCCCTCGTTCTCTGGTAACATTCAGGCTCCTGATTATTCGGGTATAGGGGACGTTGGGCGTCGTGTCGCTGGTTTATTCTTATGCGGCTCTTTTCTTCTGGAGCTTCCTGGCGGCCACGGTCGTACCGCTGAGCTCGGAGCCGCCCCTGATCTACCTGGTCACCGTGCAGCAAGCCATCTTGCTGCCGGTGCTGGTGGGAACTTTAGGGAACGTGCTCGGCGCGTGCACGACGTACTATATCTCCCGCCAGGCTACAGGAGCGCTCGCCAAACGGAAGAAACCGACGAGGGGACAGAAGCAGGCGGCTGGTATGCTCCAGCGCTATGGCCAGCCCGTCCTGCTTCTCTCCTGGGTGCCGGTCCTGGGCGATGCGCTGGTGGCTCTCGCCGGAGCCGCGAGGATGCGCTTCGGGGTCTTTTGCTTCTGGGTGACGATCGGCAAGGGTCTGCGCTACCTCGTGATCGCACTGGCCACCCTCAACCTTTTCTGAGTCTCTGCTGCATGGACACCCTACGAAGGACCTTCGTGAGCTTCGGGGAGCAGCTGTTCGCCTGACCAGGGGACTTCCCGCGGCCGATAGTGCGCTACCAACGCGGGCGGAGAATTGCCGGTGGTTTACGCACTCCGCTCACATGGACATCCTACTCAGGCCTTTATCCGCTACCTGACCGATCAAGGAGCCTTGGGAGGCCATACGACCCCGAGCGTAGAGAGGCGTTAGACTTGTGCCAGGGGTACTTACGATCACAGGAGGCAAAATGGCAGACCCATCCGGCAATGGCGCCGAGGTCTTGGTGGTGGGGGCTGGTCCTACGGGGCTGGTGATGGCTTCGCAGCTCGCTCGTCATGGTGTTCTCGTGCGTATCGTGGATAAGAACCCCGCGCCTTCGAGCGTGTCCAAGGCCATCGCGGTACAGGCCCGCACTCTCGAGGTGTTTGACGACATGGGCATCGTCCAGGAGGCCCTGGACCACGGTATCCGGGTGCGCGCGGCAAACATCTACTCCAACGGTCATCGAATGGCGCATCTTAGTCTGGCCAGCGTGGATTCGTCCTACAACTTCGCCCTGGATCTCGCGCAAAACGAGACGGAGAAGATCCTCGGCAGGTATCTGGACCGTCTCGGGGTGAGGATAGAGTGGCAGGTCGAACTGCTGGGGTTCACCCAGGACGCGGACGCCGTAACAGCGACCCTGAGATACACCGATGGGCAGGAGGATACCGTGTCCACACCATGGCTTATTGGGTGCGACGGCGCCCACAGCACGGTGCGGCACACCCTGGGCCTACCTTTTGAGGGAGCGCCCTACCCCGAGGGCTGGGCGCTCCTGGAGGCGAAAATACACTGGGAGCTGCCCGCCGACGAGTGGCACCTGTTTATGCAGCCCGAAGGCGTCTTCGCCGCCTTCCCGCTGCGCGACGGCGACTGGCGAATGATGGCCAGCGCCGAGCCGTATGCGGGCGATGGTCCGTTGCCGGAGCCGACCCTGGAAGAGTTCCAGCAATACATCGAGGAACGCGCCGTTTCGGACGCCACGATCAGCGATCCTGTTTGGATGTCTCCGTTTCGCATTCACATGCGGCGGGTGTCGCACTTCCGGCGGGGACGCGCGTTCATGGCCGGGGACGCGGTCCACATCCACAGCCCGGCGGGCGGGCAGGGCATGAACACAGGCATACAGGACTCCTACAACCTGGCCTGGAAGCTCGCCCTCGTGCAGGCCGGACAGGCGCCGGAGCCTCTACTCGACAGCTACGAAGCCGAACGTGAGCCGGTCGCCGAAAGCGTGCTGCACATGAGCGACCTCATGATCCGGATCGGCACCATCCGCAATCCGGTTGTAGCAACCATCCGCGATCGCCTTTATCCGGCCGTGTCGGAGATCCCGGCGTTAGCGCGACGCCTGACGGAGCGTATCTCCGAGCTGGACATCAACTACCGCAAGAGCCCCATCGTTGCTGAACACCACGAAGGTATGTTTGGGAGCCCATGTTCGGCGGCCCGCACCCGGGCGACCGCGCACCAGACGCAAGCCCGCTCAAAGCTACGGGCGTGGGCACAACGAGTCTATTCGACATACTGCGTGGCACGAAACACACGCTGCTGCTGTTCGCCGGTGTAGAACCTAACGCGGACACCTGGAAGCGACTGGATATGGTGGCAGAGCAGGTTCGAGACCGGTACGGCACATACATCCAGCTGTACCAGGTGACGGCCGGAAACACACCTTCCGCTGGTAGCACGTCCGACGGAAAGCTGCTTCAAGACCCGGAGCTGGCGCTGCATCACCGCTTCGGGGCGCACAGCGAATGCCTCTATCTCGTACGCCCGGATGGCTACGTAGGCTTTCGCAGCCGGCCAGCGAACGGCGCCAGCCTGCAAGATTACCTGGGACGGATACTCGTCTGAAGACGGCGACTTCCAGAAGTCGTCTTCTGTACAAGAATCCTACTGTTTACTTATCTCCAGGAGTCGGTATCTACTCTTTTATCGAGTGCTGAAACTGTGCTAGATCGCCCGAGCCGGCGATTCTGAGAAGGGAGACAGAGAGACATGACGGAGAACAGCACCGCGGTAGCCGTTCTGGGGACCGGGATAATGGGCGCCGCGATGGCTCGCAACCTGCTCGCGGCGGGTATGGAGGTGCGCGTCTGGAACCGCTCGCGCGAGAAGGCAGAACCACTGGCGGACGACGGGGCGCAGGTTGCGGATAGCCCTGCCGAGGCTGCCGAGGGAGCTGGAGTTGTGCTGACGATGCTCGCGGACGCGGATGCCGTCGCCGAAGCCGTTAGTGGTGAGGACGGTGCGCTCTCGGCGCTGCCTGACGACGGCGTATGGCTGCAGATGAGCACGGTTGGGATCAAGGGTCACGAGAAACTCGCTCAGATCGCGGACGAGTACGGCGTTGCCTACGTCGACGCCCCGGTTCTGGGGACCAAAGAGCCGGCCGAGCAGGGACAGCTGATAGTGCTTGCGTCGGGGCCCGAGGAGGTTCGCGACCGGTGCGAACCGATCTTCGATGCGGTAGGTAGCAAGACCCTGTGGCTTGGACCGGCCGGTACCGGAAGTCGCCTCAAGCTCGTCACCAACAACTGGATAACGGGTCTCCTCAGCGTGCTGGCCGAGACGATCTCCCTCGCCGAGGCCCTCGACGTCGACCCTTCCCAGTTCCTCGAGGTCATCAAGGGCGGGCCTTTAGACGTGCCGTACGCGCAGATGAAGGGCCAGATGATGATCGAAGAGGAGTTCCCGACGAGCTTCTCTGCGAAGCTCGCACGCAAAGACATAGGTCTGGTACTAGAAGCCGCCAAAGCCAGCGGGCTGCGCCTGCCGCTCACCGAGGCGGCCGCTACTCACTTCGACGCGGCGATAAACGCCGGCCACGGCGAAGAGGACATGGCTGCCATCTACGAAGCAGCCAAGTCAGATCGAGGCTAGCTCAACGTTTCGCAGTAACGGCGCAGCCCGCTCTCGCCCTCTGTCATTACGCTGTCGTGACTGTGGCGGTACACCCGCTCGGCAACGTAGCCTAGTAGGTTGAGGGCCGGATTGGTGACGCGTACATACCAGTTGAAGGTAACGTACGTGCCGGTTCCGTTCGGGTTCTCCCTGAAAAG
>JAWWQA010000185.1:0-5461 GCA_033854695.1 Rubrobacteraceae bacterium | reverse complement strand
CGAGGAGGATCTTCAACTTCCACGCCTTCCGGCGGCTCTTGAGCGTGGTGGTTCTGATCCTTATCGATGCCGCGGCGCTCTCTATGGCCATCCTGGTACCGGCGTACCTTATGGGAGCTGGCCGGGGAGCGGTGGCTTACCTACCGATTGTGCTCGCGGTGGGACTCGCCATTTTCGCCGCCCACGATCTGTACGAGAGGGCGGCCAGGAGGCGGAATCCCGGGGCGCTCATCGGGGCAGTGTTGTGGTGGGCTGGGCTTCTCGCCATCGGGTCGGTAGTATATCCCGAGAGCAGTTTCGAGCTGGGTGGTATCTTGCTCGCCGCACTTTTGGCCCTCGTGGTAAGCGGCGCCCTGCGGTTCCTGTATGAACAGGGGATAGAGTGGATCTACCGTCGCGGCTCCTTCCGGATACCGACGCTCGTGATCGGGGAGAAGGAGGACCGGGAGCGCCTGATCCGGGCCCTGGACGCCTCGCCAAGCGCATACAGGCTCGTCGAGGAGCACGACCTCCCAGGCGGAAAGGTAGACCTGCCGCGCCTGCGCGAGACGCTCGACGAGACGGAGGTTCGCAACGTCATCCTTGCTGGAGCCGAGCGGCTCGCGGACGAGGAGTTCCTGGATCTGCTTCGCTCCGTGCGCTTGCGCAAGGTGAAGCTCAGCGTCGTACCGGGGGCCGTTACCCTGATGAAGGGCAAGCCCGTCCTCTTGGAGAACGTGGGAGTGCCTCTCTTCGAGGTCGGCTACCCCAGACTGGACAACACGCAGAGAGGACTAAAGCGTCTCTTAGACGTAACGGTTTCGCTCCTCGGCCTGATCCTGCTCTCCCCGCTGCTTCTCGCGGTGGCGCTCGCCGTGAAGCTCACTTCCCCGGGACCGGTGCTCTTCCGGCAGAAGCGGGTCGGGGCGGACGAGAAGGTGTTCATCTGCTACATGTTCCGCTCGATGTACGAGGACGCTGAGGCCCGGCAGGAGGAGATGGAGGCCCTGAACGAGGCGGACGGGGCCGTCTTCAAGATAAAGAACGACCCGCGCATCACCCGAGTCGGGGCCCTTATCAGGCGCTGGAGCATCGACGAGCTGCCCCAGCTGATAAACGTGCTGAAGGGTGAGATGAGCCTGGTGGGACCGAGACCGTTGCCTTTGCGTGACTTCGAGCGGATGAGCGAGATGCACAAAGGGCGACTGGCGGCCGTCCCGGGTATGTCTGGGTACTGGCAGATCAGCGGCCGTAGCAACCTCTCGTTCGAGGACATGGTCCGCCTGGACCTCTACTACATAGAGAACTGGTCGCTCTCGTTCGATATCAAGATCATCCTTAAGACTCTAGGCGCAGTCCTCCGGCGCGAAGGCGCCTATTAGCGGGAACCGGTTGTGCGGCGGTCCTTCTCCCTATTCCTCGTAAGAGTAGCCTGTAAGGAAGTCGAACCTGAGGATGCCGGCGCGTACGGCGGCTAGCGTCTCGGCGTCCCACTCGATGTCGTAGCGGCTCTTATGCGAGGATGTGAACACAATGCTGGCGCAGTCTTCGAGGTAATCCTCGTCGTAGCCGAGATCCAGGAAGCCGCAGAGCTTGCGCAGCAGGAACTTTGGGTCTTCTACGAACGACTCGTGGCGCACGTCGAACACCGTGCAGTTCTCCAGCCGCTCTTTGAGATTGGCGTTCATCTCGCATCTGGAGAAGTAGTCCTCGACGGTAGCGCTAAGAGCTTGGTTGCGGTCGTGTTCCAGGGCGCGTTTGTGCATGGTGGCGATGTTGTCGTAAGGGTTTCTGATAGTGTGGACGAACTTGACGTTGGTGGCGACGGTCTTTCGCAGCTGGTGCAGGAGCTCGGGGTTCGCCGCCAACCGTAAGGTGGAGCGACCACCCTTTTTGTCTCCGATGACGAGCAGCTTATCGAACCGGCCCTGCCACTGGCCAGGAACTTCGTAATTGTAACCGGTCCATTCCCTGCCCTTTCGGGTGAAGCGTCGCGAGTTGTCGAGCAGAAGCTGATAGAGCTGGTCCTTGTCAAACCCCGCCTCAATGAACTTCAGGGCGTCGAGCTCGTGGGCGACGATGGCGTTCGGGTGTGCATCCAGAAGGGAGCCGATCAAGCTGTGTCCACTGCGTGGATAGCCGATGAACATGCAGTACTTTCTGACGCCGTCGAACGGCTTTCGATTTTTGCGTCCTCTGTAGTAGGAGGTGAGATGAGCCTGCGCGAGCATCAGCCGCTCGAGGGCCTTGACGACGCTTCCTCGCATGTGGTTCATGTACGAATCTCCATCTCATGTTACGAAACTGGGAGTACCCTTGGGCAAAAGAGGCTCTCACTGCGGGGTCATCGGGTTCTCCAAGTGTTCTGTTGCGGCCAAGTCTTTCACGAGCTGAAGCTGGTGTCAACGTAACGAATAATACGCTCCTGTCCTCCGGATGTCCCGCGCTCTGACCGGCTGCGGAGGCGCGGACGCCCGCCGTTGCTCATAAGACCACGGCGCGAACTCAGCGCTGTACGGCGTTGTCTCCTTAAATTTCTTGTAAGCTATAACGGTAAAGAAGACGAATTTCCGGGTTGCCCATTCATGGGCTGCCCGGAAAGCAGGTTTGGAGACGAGATCTTTGGCTGAAGAGTTTAACGTAGGCGTGGTAGGGGCCGGGTACGTAGGGCTCGTGACGGGAGCGTGCCTGGCGCACGTGGGGCACCGGGTGACGTGCGTGGACAAGGACGAGGGACGCGTCGCCGAGCTCAAAGAGGGGCGGATGCCGATCTACGAGCCCGGTTTAGAGGAACTCGTGGCTCAGAGCGCCCGTCGCGGGGGGCTGCGCTTCACGATGGATCTGCCCGAGGTGGTGCATGGAGCGGATGTTTTGTTTATCGCGGTGGATACGCCCCAGGGGGACGATGGTTCTGCAGACCTCTCCAGCGTGGGGGAGGTCGCCCGCGCGGTGGGACGGGCGCTGGCAGAGCCTAAAGGCAGGAGTAGGAGGCGCCCTTTGATAGTAGTCAACAAGAGTACCGTGCCGGTAGGCTCTGGGGATTACGTCTCGATGCTCATCCAGGAGGGGGCTGCGGACGGAGAAAACGCCGCCGTGGACTACCGGGTGGTCTCAAACCCGGAATTCTTGAGGGAGGGGAGTGCTGTGTACGACTCCTTGTTCCCCGACAGGATTGTTCTAGGTGCCGACAAGCGCGACGCTTTAGACACTATGCGCGCTCTCTATGAGCCGATCATCCAGCAGACCTTCCCGACCCAAACGGACCCGAGGCCTAAAGCCGCAGTACCCTTCGTAACTACAGATCTGGTGAGCGCGGAGATGATCAAATACGCTGCCAACGCTTATCTTGCCACCAAGATCAGCTTTATCAACGAGATCGCTATGATCTGCGAATTGGTAGGCGCCGAGGTGGGAAGCGTGGCACACGGCATCGGTCTCGACGAGCGCATCGGGAGCCGTTTTCTCAATGCTGGCATCGGCTGGGGCGGCTCGTGCTTCCCCAAGGACGTGGCTGCCCTACGCGCAGTAGCGCACGAGTACGACCACGAGCCCTTGCTCTTGGACGCCACTGTCGCCGTTAACGAGCGCCAGCGCAAGCAGGTGATCACCAAGCTCCAGCGTGATCTGCACACTCTAAAGGGCAAGCGCGTGGCCCTATTAGGGCTCACCTTCAAGCCCAACACCGACGACTTAAGGGAGGCTCCGAGCCTGGAGATAGCACGTGCCCTTGAGAAGCGCGGTGCTAGGGCCATAGGCTACGACCCGGTAGCGGGAAAGAAGGCTAAAGAGCTCTTGGAGAACCTCAAGGTAGTCTTCGACCCCTACGAGGCCTTAAGCGGAGCGCACGCGGCGGTGGTGGTGACAGAGTGGGAGGAGATACGCACTCTGGACCTCGAGCGGGCAGCTGCTCTAATGGAGCCACCAAAGCTCCTCGTGGACGGCCGCAACGTCTACGATCCACAGTCCGCCACCGCTATGGGGCTCCTATACCGCGGCTTCGGACGTGCCTAGCTCCTCTAGCTCCGGGGCCGGCAAGAAGAAGCGGGCGCTGGTAACAGGAGGGGCGGGGTTCATAGGGAGCCACCTCTGCGAGCGGCTCCTCCAAGAAGGCTACCAAGTAGTCTGCATGGATAACTTGCGCACCGGGACTTTAGAGAACATCGCCCACCTACAAGACGAGGCGGATTTCGAGTACGTACATCACGACGTGACCACGTATATAGACTGCCCGGGAAGGTTGGATGAAGTCTATCACTTTGCTTCCCCAGCCAGCCCCGCCGACTTCGAACGCATCCCTATCCCCATCCTCAAAGTCGGCGCTCTTGGCACCTACAACGCTCTTGGCCTGGCGAAGGACCGTGGCGCTCGGATGATGCTGGCCTCGACAAGCGAGGTCTACGGAGACCCGCTGGTCCATCCACAGCCTGAGAGCTATTGGGGGAACGTCAACCCCATAGGCATCCGGGGAGTCTATGACGAGGCCAAGCGCTACGCCGAGTCGATCACGATGGCCTACCATCGCCACCATCGCGTGGAGACCAGGATAGTGCGCATCTTCAACACCTATGGGCCCAGGATGCGCCCGAATGATGGGCGTATGATCCCCAACTTCATCCAGCAGGCGCTCTTAGGGGAGCCTTTGAGCATCTACGGCGACGGGAGCCAGACGAGAAGCGTGCAATACGTAGACGACCTGATCGAAGGCATCTTTCGCCTGATGAAGAGCGTCGAATGGCGCCCGGTGAACATCGGCAACCCCGTGGAGTATTCGGTGCGCGAGGTGGCTGCACTGATCCTGGAGCTCTCCGGCAGCGCGAGCAAGCTCTCCTACAAACCCCTCCCCGAAGATGATCCCAAGCAACGTTGCCCGGATATCACGCGCGCGCGCGAAACTTTGGGGTGGGAGCCGCTGGTTCCAGCCCGTGAGGGCCTCTCCCGCACTCTGGAGTGGTTCGCGAAGAGGCCGGGACGGGCGGGAAAAGCTTCGTAGAGGCCCGCCGGTCCCCCTACCGTGCGCGCGTTTGCGGTTTTATCGGGCCGGAGTGAGCTCAGCGCTATAGAAGGAAGAGCGTGGTCTACGCTTCCCTCATGCAAGGTCTCTTGAGCTAGGGTCTCAAAAGATCTTGACAACATCAAGACGTTGACACCAATTGTAAGCTTAGTTATCATTGTGACCCGACAGGGAACAGGAATATATCTGACAGGGCGCGGGAATACATAAGTAAGCTTGGTCTCTCAGTGCCCAAAGGGAGAGGATGTACCCTAGTATCGGCGATAGTGCAGACCTGAAGCAGCGGCCAGGTCCGTGGTACTGGGTCGTTTTCGCTCTTGTCAGCGTGCTCGTCGTGTTGTCGTGTGCTTTTCTGCTTACTGCTAAAAAGGCTCAAGCGAAACCAGTAGATCATACACCAACGGTTAACGGACCAGTGAAGAGCGGACCGCCAGCGAACAATGGTCCTCCGGTAGGGAACGGACCGCCAGT
>JAWWQA010000184.1:0-3393 GCA_033854695.1 Rubrobacteraceae bacterium | reverse complement strand
CGGAACCGCGAACTGTCTTTACTGCTTCGGGAACTGCTTGAAGCGCGCTCCTGGAATGGCCGATGATGATTTTCTGTGCGTTACGGGAGATGGTCCCGAAGGACCGGCGTTCGACGAGGAGCTTGACGAGGATGTTCGCACGGGAATCCGCAGCATCCGGATACGGGGTTCCGTAGTCCCCGTGGACCTCCGTACCGAGGTTCTTGCGGAGAAGGGGATCGAGCTCGCCCATGCTCCTAACGTTACAGATGCGGAGCTTCTAAGGAGCCTAACACTGGAGTACAGAGACCTGTTACTCGCGGCCGAAGAAGAGCTGCGGGAACGGGTTCCGGCGGATCTACCCCTGATTCTGCGCCTGGAAGAGTGGCACCATCCGGACCTGGCCGAGGGCGAACTACCGGGCGAGAGCACGACGTTCCGGATGATCGCCGACGTCCTCGCCTCTGGGGACGCGTCTCGCTACCGCCCGGCACTCGAACCGAACACGCACTGGAAGAACTGGCCGGCGGGAGGAAGCCTTGCAGCAAGTACGGCAAACGAAGCGCTGATCGAACAACTCGAAAGTTGCGGCTGGTGGGCCGAGATGCCCGAGGCCGAGCGCGAGGCGACGAAGGAGCGGTTGAGGGAAGATCCGTATGAGAGAGGCTACCTGAACCTGGCAGCGGTCGCGTTCGATAGCGAGGCCCTCGACTTCTCCGGGCCAGGTAGTGGTTACGACAGCTACCACGACCTCATCAACCGGTACGCGGAAGGATCCTGGGAGCTGTTCAGGCCCACCAACATCAAGGACGAGCACGACGAGGCGAAGAAACTGGCCCACGTCGCCTTCGACTTCAGCGGAGAACGCTACGAGACCACTGTGCCACTCGACGATGGCTGGTTCGACGCCAGGGTTCAGGACTTGATCAACGACTCCCTCGAAAGGGCGGGAATCCCACAACGCTTCATCGCGATGCCGGTCGTAGACCAGACGATAGAAGCAGCCTTTATCTCCCCGGCCACCTACGAGCGGGCCGTGGCCGCCGGGGCCATCCCAACCATGCGGCAACTTCTGGAAGATGAAGGCTTCCTCTAAAGCAACATGCCCCTCGAACGGTAGAGCTTGCTGCTTATTTACTGCGCCAGGGCGCAGCCGTCCTTGCGCGGATCGCTGCCGCAGGCCCGAACGTTGCTCTCCAGGACTCGGATGAGCTGGGCTCCGCCGGTCGGAATCGCGTAGTCCGCCCCCACCTCGATCCGGTGGCCCAGCTCCCGAAGCTTCTGGACCTCATCCTCCGGGACGCGTCCCTCGACGAGAAGTGTGTCCCCCTCGTGGCGGTGGCGAGGGAAGTCCACGGCTTCCTGGGGGCTCATGCCGTAGTCCACGAGGTTCGAGAGAAGTTGCGCGTGGCCCTGGGGTTGCATAGAACCCCCCATAACCCCGAAGGTGGCCCAGAGAGCGCCATCTTTGGTCGCGAGACCGGGGATGATAGTGTGAAGCGGCCGCTTGCCAGGGGCGAGGGCGTTCGGGTGGCCCTCGCTGAGCCGTAAGGAGTGGCCCCTGTTCTGGAGGCAGACACCGGTACCCTCAGGTACGACACCGCTCCCGAAGCGCATATAAAGGCTGTTTACCAAAGAGCAGCCGTTGCCCTCAGCATCCACGGCGCAAAGGTAGGTCGTGTCGACGCCAAGCTTGGGCTCAATGGGTTCACCAGCGCGGAAGAGCGAGATCTGCTCTCTCAAACATGCCGCGTATTCCTTGGAGAGCAGCTCGTGGATGGGCACCTCGACGAACTCGGGGTCGCCGACCTTTTCGTGAAGGTCGCGGAAAGCAAGCTTCTTTGCTTCGACTTCGAGGTGGATGCGCTCGGCGCCCAGAGCATCCAAAGCGCCGAGATCAAAGCCTTCGAGGATGTTAAGCATCTCTAACGCGGCGATACCCTGGCCGGGCGGTGGTATCTCGTACACCAGGATTCCCCGGTAATCTGTGTGGATCGGCTCAACCCAGAGAGACTGGTGAGCCGCGAGGTCCCTCTCGTCGAGGTAACCGCCTGCTTCCTGCACGGAACGGACGATGCTTTGGGCTATCTGCCCGTTGTAGAAGGCATCAGCCCCACCCTCTGCGACAGCGGCGAGTGTGCGGGCGAGGTCCGGCTGGTAAAAGAGCCTGCCAGGCTCCGGCGCCTGCCCCCCCGGCAAGAAGGTCTCCGTGGCGGTCTTGTTCTCGTAGAGCAAGGTTTCGGTGATCTCCCAGTACCGGGAGACGACCTCAGAGATCGGACACCCATCCTCGGCGGCGCTGCGGGCGGGCTCGAGCAGACGCGAGAGGGGCAGGTTGCCGAAGCGCTTCGCGGCGTCCTCCCAGAGCCGGACAGCTCCGGGGACCGTGACGGTGAGGCCGCCGCGCTCGGGCATCTCCGTTATGCCCCGATCTCGCAGCTTCTCGATGGTCGCCGAATGCGGAGCGTGGCCGGAGCCGTTCGCGCCGAGCACCTGTTTCGTCTCCGCCTCGTAGAAGAGCAGGAAGGCGTCGCCGCCCATGCCGGTCGCCATCGGCGCTAGTACGGCCATGGAAGCGGCCATGGCAACGCAGGCATCGGCGGCGTTGCCCCCATCGTCGAGCACCCGGATGCCCGCCAGAGCGGCCTGCGGATGCTCGCAGGCGACCGCGCCGCGCATCCCAAATACCGTGGAGCGCCCCCCGGAATCGGGACGCCGCGCGGGATAATTTCTCATCTCTCTACCCCTCCCATGAGCCGCTTCTGCAACTCTTGACCTTCGCTAACTCATGGCCTCCTCTAGACCGGCTGGCGTGACGACGAAGATCCCGTAATCGTCGTCGGCTTCGGCTATCCATCCTTTACTATCTAGGTACCCTGCTATCGCCCAGAACTCTTCAAGCTCCGAGATACTCGACCGCCGCATGACGGGGTCACGAGTTACATACGCTCCAGGTCTGCCGTACGCTTCCACGGCGGCCGCTTGCAGGACCCGACGCGCTTTCTCTCGGGTTACCCTGGCTTCGCTCACCACGGCCCTTTCCTCCCCTCCGCTACAAACACACTCCTCGGCGCCAACCACCCTACCCATCACGCTGCAGGGTTAGGCGAGCCACCGCGCTTCGCACGGACCACTCTCCACCTTCCAAATGTCCGGGAGAAGCATACCCAGCACCACCTTGCTGCTAATTTACACCGCCGTTTGTCCCTTGCAAGGTGAACCTTACTCGACCTGTAGACCCGCGGGAGGTTTATCTTTTCGCGTTTAGCTCTTCCTTGAAGCTATACTTGAGGTCTATCTTGTGAGACCAAGAGAAAACCCGGCGGCGGGCACTTCTGATGCCCACCCGTCGCCGGGTTCATTACATTAACCGGGGGTGTGTGACGGTTGTGCAGGCCGTGTATGACACTCCCC
>JAWWQA010000183.1:0-5840 GCA_033854695.1 Rubrobacteraceae bacterium | reverse complement strand
CCCAGGTAGCTAGTAGTCGCTGCGGAGCAACGAGGATGCCGGTCTCCTCGTAGACCTCGCGGACAGCGCCCTTTTCGAAGCTCTCGCCAGGGGCGAGCCGACCCGCGGGAGGGTCCCATGTGCCGCTGGGACGAAGGAGCAGGAGCATCCGGCCGTCCGAACGAACCGGCAGGATGCCGGAGACGAGATCCGCCTTGACCGTCAAGCCGGCGCCTGGTTCCGCAGGACATCCGTCAAGAACGAGCGAAGCTCGCGGGCAGCTGCCCCCGGGTCTTCTGCATCGAGCACAGCCCGCACGACCGCGAAGCCTGGAGCGCCCGCCTCGGCGACCTCCCGGGCGGTCTCTAGCGTCACGCCGCCGATGGCGAACCAGGGTACGGGCACCCTTGTCCAGGCGAGTTCCCGGAGCAGAGCGGGCCCCACCGCCTCTTCCTCGGGCTTGGTTGGCGTAGCATAGACGGTTCCAACGCCGAGATAATCTGCCCCTTCCTGAACGGCCTCGATGGCCTCCTCCACGGTACCTACCGACCGGCCGACTATGGCGTCAGAGCCTAGCGTCTCATGCGCGCTCGCAAGGGGACCGTCTTCCTGGCCGAGGTGGACGCCTGCCGCGCCAGAGAGCCGGGCGAGCTCCACATCGTCGTTCACGGTGAAGAGTACGCCTGCCTGTTCGCAGATCTCTTTGAGCTCCCGGGCCAGCGGAAGTAGCTCTTCCCGCGAGGACCGCTTGTCCCGGAGCTGCACGATATCCACGCCCCCACGCACGGCGGCTGCGACCCTGAGGGCCAGGTCCGGCCGGGGGTCGGTAACAAGCAGAAGGCGGGCGTTTTGGAGGCGGTCCTTGAGGTTCATGAGTCGATGCTTCGCGGCGGCCAAGCGACAACGTCGAGGCGGCGGGCGTAGTGCAGGGTGAGCTCTGTATCCGGCAAAGTCACTCCGATCTGGGCGGTCATCTCCAGCTTCTCGACCTCGACCTCGGCCCTCTGCAACGGCCAGAGCCGATGGTGGATGTCGCCGCGCCGAACGTGTCCGGATCCGGAGGCCCTGTTCGCGGCGCCCGCGCTATAGAGACAGTAGCGTTCGGTGAGGAAGTTCTCCAGCGTCCCGGGACGGGAATCGAAGCTCTCGCCCACGGGGCGGTACGAGGCAACGAACCTGGCGGGCGGCGCGCCCTTGTGGGTCCGCACGCTCTCGTAGCGCACCTCTTCGCCATAGACTTTGCAGGACATCTCGGCGTCGAAGTAAGGCAGGCCGAAGGAGGCGCGTGCGAGACGAACGGCTATCGGGTTGTGGGCGTCGAGGCTGAAGAACCAGATGCCGGGCTTGTCTCGATGTGTGACGTAGGTGCGCAAGTTGAGCTCCGGGAAGCTTGATAGCCATGGGACGGCCGGCACGAATCGAGGACTTACGTCCTCCATACGGAACGGCACCACGCCCAGCCACGCCGAGCCATCGAAGGTGTCCAGCTCGAGAGACGGCGGGATGAGCGGCCGTAGCCAGCTCTCCGGTACGGGCCAGTGCATAAAGAGCAGGTCGTGCCAGCGCATGCGGAGAACCCACGAGCCCTCCGGAAGAGGATAGGGACGATGCTCCGTCTGGTCCAGAACCTTCTTAAGCTCCGACGACACCATGATCTCAGATCATACCAACATCTACCCTGTGTGATCCGGGAACTACCCAGCCTACGCAGGTGGACCAAAGCAGGCGGGGACACCCCATGAGGAGACGCCTAACCGCCTGACACCTCCTTCACCTGCAGCGCGTCTTCGAGCCCGCTCGGGTTCCCAGCGACCACGGACAGGGCGTCCAGTAACCGGGGCTCGAAGGTTCCGCCGCCCTCCGCTCCTTCGGCGGCGACCTCCCCGGCTCGACCGAAGTAGGCCAGGGCGTGCGCGACGGTTTCGGCCTTAGCTCCTCCTGCAGCTGCGAAGCAGCCTACCACGGCTGTCGAAGCGCAGCCGCTCCCGACGACACGGCCCATGAGGGGGTGCCCGTTCGAGACGGCTAAAGTGCGCTCGCCGTCGCTCACGTAGTCGGTCTCGCCGGTGGCGGCGACGGTCACGCCCAAAGCGCCAGCGGCCTGACTGGCAGCTTCCCGGGCGTCGCCTGCGAGGCTCTCGACGCCGCGCACCTCGGCAGCGAGGCCCGCGAGGGTGGCTATCTCACCAGCGTTGCCACAGACAGCGGCGATAGAGAGCTCAGAAAGTAGATGCTCTGCCGTCTTCGTGCGGAACGATGTCGCCCCTGCGCCTACGGGATCGAGCACTATGGGAATACTCCGCTCGTTGGCTCTTCTGCCGGCGAGCAGCATGGCCTCGACGAAAGGCGGGTCTAAGGTTCCAATGTTCAGGACGAGGGCGGACGCGAGGCCGACCATCTCCACGACCTCCTCATGGGCATGGGCCATGACCGGGAGTGCCCCCGTCAAGAGGGTCGTGTTGGCGACGAGGTTGACCGACACGTAGTTGGTCAGGTGATGTATTAGCGGCTTCTCAGAGGAGATCTTGCGGAGCGCTTCTTCGGCCTTCATCGTTCGACTCCTTCCAGAACTTTGCCGAGAGCGTGGACCGGCCCTGCACCTTCCCCTATCTCCCCAAGACCGTACGCTACAGCTTCAGATGCCACCGCACGCGCCTGGCGAGCAGCTTCCGTGAGGGGGTATCCCAGGGCCAGGAAGCTAGCCAGCGATGAGGAGTGAGTACACCCGGCTCCGTGGGTGTTCTCCGAGGGGTGGACGGGGCCTTCGATCCTGGCGAAGCTCTCTCCATCGTAGAGCAGGTCATCCCCCGAAGCCGTGTGACCGCCGGTGATAATCACAGCCTTCGGGCCCAGAGCGTGGAGCGTCACGGCGCAATCTTCGACCCGATCCTCGTCCACCTCCTCATCAATCAGCGCGAAGGCCTCGTTGATGTTAGGAGTAATCGCATCGGCGAGTGGGAAGAGCTCGTTCTTGTAGGTATCCACGGCATCGGGCTCCAGGAGTACCGCTCCGCGCTCGGCGACCATTACCGGGTCCACGACGACGTTTGGTAGACGTAGACGCTCTATGGTCTCGGCGACGGCAGAGATGATGGGAGCGTTAAAGAGCATCCCGGTCTTTACGGCGTCTGCCCCGATGTCTGAGACGACGGCCTCTATCTGCTCCACGGCGACCTGGGGCGGAAAGGCGTAAATGTCCGTCACGCCCACAGTGTTCTGGGCAGTGGTGGCGACGATGGCGGTCGTCCCGTAGACGCCGCAGCGCAAGAACGCCTTGAGGTCGGCCTGGATGCCGGCCCCCGCCCCGGAGTCGCTGGTTGCTATGCTCAAAACCCGTTTCATGGTTGGCTCCTAACTATCCGGCAAGAACTCGTTGGTCATTACCTTGTCTACGTCGACCGGTCCGGGGAGCACCTCGTTTTCAACGGCCCAGTCCACGTAGGCGCGCCACTCTTCAGGGTTTTGGTAGCCGATGCGTTCGGCTCCGAAGAGAGGGACCGTCAGCGCTACCGTCTTCTGCGCGACCTCGGGATCCAGCTCCTCGTTCGCGGCGAGCAAAGCGTCGCGGGCAGCATCGGGGTTCTCGAGGGCGTAGCGGTGGCCCTCGACGAGCGCTCCGACGAAGCGCTTGACGATGTCGGGGTTCTCCTGAGCGTAGGAATCGCTCGTGGCGATGACCAGCTCGTTGTAGTTCGGGACGCCGACTTCGGGCAGACGGATCACGTTGGTCTCAAAGCCCTGCTGGGCGAGCTCGACCGCCTCGATATTCCAGTAGGCATCGACCACGGCGTCCACCTGCTTCGAGATCAAAGCCGGGCGCAGGTCCAGACCGACGTTGACCTTCTCTACGGAAGAGGGATCTTCCCCGGCCTCGCGCAGTACTGTATCCAACACCGCTGTCCCAAAGGACTGCCCTGCATAGCCGACCTTCTTCCCGGCCAGGTCCTTTGGCCCCTCAATGCCCGACTCCTTCAGGCTAATGATGGAGTTCAAAGGCTCCTGCATGATCGCCATAACCGACTTGACCGGAATGTCGCGTGCACCTGCATTGGTTATCTCGTTCTCATAGGAGACGCCGAACTCGCTTTGCCCGGCGGCCACGAGCTGTAGTACGGCCGCCGGGTCAGACGGCTGCTGAATCTCCACGTCGAGGCCCGCATCCTTGAAGAACCCCTCGGCCTGGGCCGCGTAGATTCCCGCGTGGTCGGCGTTCGGGTACCAATCAAGGGTCAGGGTGACCTTATCCAGGCCATTGGAAGACTGGGTGTTTCCCGACACCCCACCACAACCCGCGAGCGCAACGAGTAGAAAGATCAGCAGGGGGAGCGCAAGGAAGCGCCGGAGAAGGAAACTACGCGATGATCGCGTACGGGGAAGTGCGGGTCTGTCCATATTCACTCCCTTCCGGTGGGATTACCCACGTCAGGTTCGAAGCGTCTCGGCCGTGGCCGACTCTCAGCCGCCCCGGTATTCGGGGAAGCTCCGCTGTGTTTGCGTTGTGTGTGCAGGTTATCACAAGGCTGGGTCGCGTTTCAGGGTCCAGGGGGCGGTGAGGCGTTGGAGAAGGGCGACGAGAAGGAAGAGCGAGACGCCCATCAAGGAGAGCAGGGAGATCTCGGCGAAGAGGCGCGGTATTTCGAACTGGGCTTTGTCCTGGATCATGAGAAACCCCAGCCCCTCGCTGGAGCCGACCCACTCACCTACGACGGCCCCTATGACGCAATAGGTCACTGCCAGTCGCACCCCACCGAAGAGAAACGGCAGGGCCCCCGGCGCCTCGACCATGAAGAAGATGCGCCATCTTCTGGCGCCAAAGGACCGCATGAGACGAACAAGGTCGGGATCGGTCGCTCGCAGCCCATCCACGGTCGCAACGGTGACGGGAAAGAAGCAAAAGAGCGTAACGACGAGGACCTTGGGGAACTGTCCATAACCGAACCAGGTAACGAGGATCGGAGCTATGGCGACGGTAGGGAGGGTCTGGGAGACGACGAGCCAGGGGTAGAGCGAGCGCTCGGCGAGCGGCGAGCGGTTTATGAGGAGCCCCGAGAGCGCACCCGTAGCAGCTGCCACCAGGAACCCAAGAACTGCCTCGCCCACCGTGGGCACGGCGTGCCGCAGGAGCAGATCGCGCGATTCCCAGAACGCCCAGGCGATGTCAGAGGGCCCCGGCAACAGGAACGCCGGTACGCCGAAGAGGCGCACTAGAAGCTCCCACGCTGCGAGGACCAGCAGGGCGAGCAGGGCTGCTGGGACCGCCCGCCTCAAGGCGCGGCCATCCCCAGGGCCTCGAGCAAGTGCCCCTTGAGGCGGGCGAACTCTCCAGTAGTCTCCATCCCCATCGTACGGGGACGTTCGAGGTCCACGGTCAGGTCCAGGGCGACGCGGGCGGGTCTTCTGGTGAGGACGACGACGCGGTCGGCGAGCAGGAGCGCCTCATCGACGTCGTGGGTGACGAGGACGATGGTGGCGGCGAGCTCGTCGCTGACGCCGAGGAGCCAGCCCTGCAGGTCACGGCGGGTGAGCGCGTCGAGGGCACCGAAGGGCTCGTCGAGCAGGAGCGTGTCGCGCCCGAGCAAGGCGGTCCTCAAGAGCGCGACGCGCGAGCGCATCCCGCCGGAGAGCGCCGCCGGGGGAACGCGTGCGAACTCTTCGAGCCCGAACCGCTCGAGCGCCGCCATCGCCGTCTTGCGTGCCGCTCTTCTGGGGATCCCTGTAGCCTCGAGACCTAGAGCGACGTTCGCGACGACGCTCCGCCAGGGCAGGAGCAGATCGCTCTGGGGCATGTAGGCGACGAGGCCGGGACTCGTTATAGGGACACCGTCTTTTTGAACGACGCCCTCGTCCGGGGCTTCGAGTCC
>JAWWQA010000182.1:0-3388 GCA_033854695.1 Rubrobacteraceae bacterium | reverse complement strand
GGAGTGGACGAGGAGCCGAAGCTAGCCGAGGAGGTGTGCGCACATCTCCCCCGGCAGATGCACTTCTGCCAAAACCTTAGCCGGCGCTGTGACCAGCTCGTTGGTGAATTCGTTTGCCTTATTGACTATAGATCTAGCCTATACCAAAGTGTAGAGGAGGCTATTGGGTGAATAGCGACCGTGCCCCCGAGGAAGCCGGGGAAACGGAGGACGCCCTAGAAGAGGGCACCAAACGTCCTATTCAGCGTTGGCCCTCTATCTTGGCACTGCTGGTGATCGCGGGCGCCTACACGGAGGTGTCTGCAGGGCTAGCACTCATCCCAAGGGTCGTACTTCCCACGGCAGTACTGGCAGGCATCCTGTTGATCTGGCTTGCGCTAATGAGGGGTAGACATCTGCTGGTGCGGCCCATAGCGCTTGGTCTAATCGGTTTCATAACCCTGGCCGAAATAGCCAGTACCTTGCTCCTGGTTAGCATACTACCCCGCGGAGCTGTAGGCCCAACATCGCTGCTGAGAGATGCTGCGCTGATTTGGGTGATCAACGTAGTGACCTTCGCTTTGTGGTACTGGGAGATAGATGGGGGCGGCCCGCTGATGCGAAGGGATTACCCCTACGAACCCAAAGATTTTCTATTTCCTCAGCAAGCCCAGGGCGAGCAGGATAAGTGGCTCCCGGACTTCCTAGACTATCTATTCTTGGCCTTCAACCACTCGACAGCTTTCTCTCCCACAGACACGGCGGTTCTGAGCCGACGAGCTAAGGTATTGGTGATGATCCAGGCAACACTCGCACTCATGTCAGTCGCTGTGCTAATCGCTAAAGCCATAAACTCGCTCTGATATCCGGGACGCTCCCAAAGTCGCTACCACGACGATGGGGCGGGGTGTAGCAGCCACGGCCCTCTTCTATGCCCTCAGGCCCTCGAGGTCCTCGCCGGTCTTTTCGCAGTGGATGCGTCCCACCGGCGCGCGCAGCGTGTGGCCGAAGCGCGTCAACACCCCGGGCGGGAAGTGCGCGAACCTGCAACCGGGCGTGTACGCCTCCATCGCCCAATCAGCACTGCTTCGAAGGGCAACCTCCGATCTTCGGTCTGAAGGTCTTGTCGAGCACAGTGTCCAGCTCGAAGATCAAGTACGCCTCCGGATCGAGTTCCAGCAGCGACTGAACCTCTGCTCCCACAACAGACGGGGCGAGATCTTCTCGCCAACAACACCGCCGAACCTTTTTATTTGCAGGTTATTTTATAGTATTGGAGACCATACGCTGTCCGGTTAGGGTATCCGGGACCCAGTAGGAGATACCGTCTATGTATTGCGGGGTGCCGGGGTAGATCTCCGCGTTGGATGCGCCCGAGAGGGCGAGCCGGATCGCGAACTGGGCCGCCTCGAAGGGACTCATGTTCGTGTCGACGTTACGCCAGATGGCGCGGGCCGTGGCCGGTAGGCGAGGGAGTTTCCACGGCGAGGCGACTTCTTTGGTCAGCGCCGAGAGAAAGCGCTGCTGGCGTCCGATGCGCCCGATATCGGCCGTGGGCCCTCCCCGGTAGCGAACGTAAGCCAGAGCCTCGTCACCTGTCAGCTCCTGCATGCCGGCCGGAATCGAGAAAAACTCTCCATCTTGCTCCGTCTCTATAGGCTCTTCGACGTTGACCGTGATGCCGCCCAGAGCATTTACTATCTCCTCGACCCCGCCGAAGTTCAGCACCACATAGTTCTCTATGGGGAGATCCGTAAGGTTCTCCAGGGTTTTGACAGTCAACTCCGGTCCGCCGTTCGCAAACGCGGCGTTCACCTTGTCCTGCCCCACACCTGGTATCTCGACTAACGTATCACGCGGCACGGCTAGCAGACCGCCGCCGACACTACCGATCATGATAGTGTCCGAACGCGAGACTTCATCCGCCCGCGCGTCGCTCCCCAACAGCACTACCCGCCCGGTCCCAAACGGCAAGAATAGATAAAGGAGAAGGAGAACGAATAACGCAAGCAAAACGAGAAAGATGCCTCGCAAGAAGCCGCCCTGTCGCTCAGGTCTGTAGACCTTCGTGGTCATGATGTCAAAAGTAAAGCAGATATTTGTTACGGCGAGGCAAGAGTCCAGATACGATTCCGCAAAAGAAGCTGACTCCGGGCACCTAATACTCCTCTCCCTCGCCGAAGCCCTTGCAGGCACCCTCCGGCCTCTCGCCCACGTTGCCGGCGACCTCTGGCCGTTCAACTTTGGCTACTGTAGGGCTCTGTTTCTCTACTGAGGTGAACCATCACTCAACCCGTTCCTAAAGTTGCGGTTATACTGCGGAGCATGGAGAGGTTGCAGATAGCGTCTTTCGGGATCGAGGAGGAGCGTATAGCATGGGAGGGCCTGGCCTCTTCCTGCTCCCCGCCGTTCAGGAGATTTGGAGCTTTTCTGCTCCTCGGCTTCACGACCTTTGTCGCCACAACAACCGCTTTGGTGCTGCTCTACAATCTCTTGGGAACACGCACCGTGGAGGGCCAGGGCGTCTATGTACCGGAGGAAGCTTTCTACGCGGCCATGATCGTCAGCCTCACGCTCGGCGTCGGAGGATACTGCGTCTGGCTCTGGAGGAGCTTTCACGCCTACGATGCGTTCTCGAGGGTGTTGCGCAGGGGTGGACTCTACCCGAAGCGGCCGACTGCCAGAGGCCTTAAGGCCTACTCCGACGAGCAGCTCCTCGCCCTCCGTTCCCGCTATGAGAACCTCAAAGACGGATACCTCAAGAGGCTCTTCGAGACTACGTTCGGGTTCCACGCGGATGACTCGTTCGCTCTTGGACCCTTAAGCGTCCTGCCGGGCACGTTCGAGATGAATGCTCTGCGGGTCGAGTGGGAGGCTAACTTGATCCTCCGCTCCGAGGAGCCGCAACCGGAGATCGGCTGGTGGACCGAGAGCCGTCATTCACTCCTTCCTCGCAAGCCCGACGAGGTGCGCAAGCTAGTCTACGCATTGCGCTACACCCAAGACTCAGTCAGGGCCCTCAAGCGCCGCTACGGCTATCGGGCCGATCACTGGCACACCACCATTCCTGACGGCAAGCTCTGGGACGCCGTCCGCGACTACGAGGATGCTCGCCGCATCCAGGCCGCCCTCAACCGCAAGCCCCGCGTGAGGTAACGATCGAGCCCGAACTATAAGGCACCGGTGCCCAATGGGAACGGATCCCCTATAGCACATATGGTTCCCTTGAGAAACCAGCAACCTCGCCAATGTCTGGGTAACGTCATCTCGAACGCTTTGTACGTTACGAGCCCACACGGGATAACGCTCCTAGCCTTGAGCGTGACGATATTCCTCGGGCTCGTGTCGACGACCGGCGGCGGGTAAAATTTCTACATGACACTCGACCTCGTCCTCGGCCCCCTCCTCC
>JAWWQA010000181.1:0-7381 GCA_033854695.1 Rubrobacteraceae bacterium | reverse complement strand
GTTATAGGCCGCGCCGCCGCTGAGCGCTACGGCGACATAGCTAATACGGAATCCGTGTGATACGGAATCCGGTTGATCACTACCTGGAGTCGTCTCTCTTTCTGCCGACTCCCGATCTCCCGCAAGGATTAGGTGGCATCCTTCACCCGGATTCCGTATTAGACCTCATACAGAGGATTCTAGTGGCTAAAGTCTACTGGATCAATAGACAAAGTGGTAGAATGCAGCTAATAGCGGTCCGTTGGGGATTGCCGGGCGAAGGAGGTGCGTAAGATGAGACGCATCAAGCCGGTTATTAAGGTAGCTGCGTTAACGGCGGTGATTCTAGGGGAGCGGCGGTTGCGCACTAAAGCACGTCGCGCTGGTTTTCACTACTCCTCTAGCAGTGAGCTGCCGAGAATCGGCAGTAGAGGAAACCCGCCCCTTTAAAGAGACCATTATCCTCGACACCGTGAATGTTACCCGAGTTACCTTCGATGTCGGTGCCAAGTGGTCCAACGACCTGAAAGAATATGCGGGTACGGAGAGCTGCCAGCTACCCCACGTAGCGCTGGTGCAGTCCGGGCGTCTGCACGCAGAGATGGACGACGGCTCCGAGGAGGAGTTTGGAGCAGGCGACATCATGATGCTACCACCCGGGCATGATGCCTGGACGGTAGGAGAAGAGCCGTGCGTTTTCGTCGAATTCTCCCAAGGCAACGACTATTACAGTCATTGATACCCGAACGTAATCTCTAGAACACAGAATCTTGCGGGCCGGGGTCCTTTAAGTAGAGACCAGACTAGACACAAGAGAAACAGCTCCTCTTGTTTACTGGCGTTCTAAACCTTCTGGATTATCAGCTGAGCTTGCCTACTGGCCAAAGGGGCCGGATGATTCCGACCCCTTTCGGATGACTGCCGACGGCTAAAAGCTACTTGGCGAACTGCTCCCTCTCCGCAGCGTTGTCGAGCTCCGTGCGTGGATCGTCGTCCGCGTCGTTGTACTGGTTGAACTGCGCCTCCTCGGTCGAGCCGGTGAGGGCAGTGGTGGAGGAGACGCCCCCGGAGATGACCTGGGTCACATCGTCGAAGTAGCCAGCGCCGACCTCGCGTTGGTGCTTGGTCGCCGTGTAGCCGTCCTTCTCGCTGGCGAACTCGCGCTGCTGCAGTTCGGAGTAGGCAGCCATACCCCGGTCGCGGTAATTGTGGGCGAGCTCGAACATGGAGTGGTTGAGCGCGTGGAAGCCGGCGAGGGTGACGAACTGGAACTTGTAGCCCATCCCCCCGATCTGGTCCTGGAACGTCTGGATGTCCTCGTCAGAGAGGTTCAGCTTCCAGTTGAACGACGGCGAGCAGTTGTACGCGAGTGGCTTGCCGGGGTACTCGGCGTGTATAGCCTCGGCGAACGTCTTCGCCTGTTCGAGGTCCGGCTTGGAGGTCTCGCACCACACCACGTCCGCGAACGGCGCGTAGGCGAGTCCGCGGGCGATGGCTTGGCCGATACCGGGGTTCGTCCGGTAGAAGCCCTCGACCGTGCGTTCCCCGGTGAGGAACCGCTGGTCGACCGGGTCGACGTCGCTCGTAATGAGGTTCGCCGCGTCGGCGTCGGTCCTCGCCACGATAATCGTGGGAACACCCAACACGTCGGCCGCAAGACGTGCGGAGATGAGGTTCCTTATACCCTGCGCCGTCGGCAGGAGAACCTTGCCACCCATGTGCCCGCACTTCTTCTCGCTGGAGAGCTGATCCTCGAAGTGGACGCCCGCGGCGCCGGCTTCGATCATGGCCTTCATGAGCTCGAAGACGTTCAGAGCGCCACCGAAGCCGGCCTCGGCGTCCGCCACGATGGGAGCAAACCAGTAAGTCCCGTTCCTACCCTCGGAATGGTCGATCTGGTCGGCCCGCTGCAAGGCCTGGTTGATCCTCTTGACCACGTGCGGCACGCTGTTGGCCGGGTACAGGCTCTGGTCCGGGTACATCTGCCCCGCGAGGTTGGCGTCCGCCGCGACCTGCCAGCCAGAAAGGTAAATGGCCTCGAGCCCCGCCTTGACCTGCTGCACCGCCTGGTTCCCGGTCAAAGCACCCAAAGCCCTGACGAAGGGCCTCTCGTGCATCATCTCCCACAACCGCTCGGCGCCCATCCGCGCCAGCGTGTGCTCGATCCTGACCGAACCCCGAAGCCGCGCCACGTCCTCAGCCGTGTACGGGCGGGTGATCCCCTCCCAACGAGGGCTCCCCCACTCTCGCTCTATCTCCGCAACCTGGTTGCCGTTGAGCATCTTCCTTCTCCTTCTATCGAACTTCCATGCCTACACTGTATCTAGTATAGACATACGTGCAGTTTGCACACAACCATTGTGTAGATCTTCTCGGGTCGTGTCAAATAGTGGGCGTACGTGCCGTCCAGGAGCGTGCCGTTAGACGTGGAGAAACCGACCGGCGGGGGACGGACCGCGCCGCCGGTCATGTTGTCGCGAAGGGTCGTAATTCGTGCTCCTCTAGTCCAGGTACTCGTAACCGGGGTAGGTCAGAAACTCGACGAAGTCGTCGTCGGTGGAGATGCGGTCGAAGAGCTCGGCGGCCTTGCCGAACTCGTCGTTTCTGTAGCGTTCCTCCCCGACGATGTCTTTGATCTTCTCGAGCTCTTCGGAGAGAGCTTGGCGGAACAGTTCCTCGGTCACCTCCGTGCCGTCGTCGAAGACGCCCTTTTCGTTGTGGATCCACTGCCATACCTGTGCTCTCGAGATCTCTGCCGTCGCCGTATCCTCCATGAGGCCGAAGATCGGAACGGCTCCGCGGCCCGCGAGCCACGCGGCCAGATACTGCACGCCGACGCTGATGTTGTTGCGGAAGCCGTCTTCGGTTATGTTGCCCTCCGGCTTCTCCAGGAGATCGTCGGCGGTAGGGTTGACGTCGGGACGCTTCTCGTTGATCTGGTTCGGCCCCGGCATGTACTCGTCGAAGACCTCCCTGGCGGTCTCGACCATACCCGGGTGGGCTACCCAGGTCCCATCGTGCCCGTCTTTCGCCTCGCGCTCCTTGTCCTCCCGAACCTTGTTGTAAGCGAACTCGGTCCACTCCGGGTCGTCTCTGGAAGGGATCTGGGCCGCCATCCCGCCGATAGCGTGAGCGCCTCGCTCGTGGCAGGTCTTGATAGTCAAGAGCGAATATGCCCGCATGAACGGGACGGTCATCGTCACCTCAGCCCGGTTAGGGAGCAGGAGATCCTTGTTACGGAACTTCTTTATGTAGGAAAAGATGTAGTCCCACCGGCCGCAGTTCAGGCCCGCCGAGTGCTCCCGCAGCTCGTACAGGATCTCGTGCATCTCGAACGTCGCAAGGATAGTTTCGATCAGTACGGTCGCCTTGATCGTGCCTTGCGGTATTCCAAGTTCGTCCTGAGCCATGACGAAGACGTCGTTCCAGAGCCTCGCCTCGAGGTGGCTCTCCATCTTCGGTAGGTAGAAGTACGGGCCTGACTCCAGGTTCAGCAGAGTCTGCACGTTGTGGAAGAAGTACAGGCCGAAGTCGAAGATGCCCGCCGGTACCTGCTTGCCGTCCACGAGCATATGTTTCTCGAAGAGGTGCCAGCCTCGCGGACGGGCGATGATTACGGCAACGTCCTCGTTCAGGTCGTAACGCTTACCGGTGTTGGGATCGTCGAAGGTGATCGTCCGGTTGATGGCGTCGCGTAGGTTGAACTGGCTCTCGAGCATGTTGTGCCACGTCGGGCAGTTCGCGTCCTCGAAGTCCGCCATCCACGTGCTGGCGCCGGAATTGAGGGCGTTTATAGTCATCTTGCGGTCCGGAGGACCGGTTAGCTCGACGCGCCTGTCCTGTAGGTCGTCGGGGACGGACGCTATCTTCCAGTCACCATCACGGATCTCGCGGGTCTCGGGCAGGAAGTCCGGCATCTCGCCCGCGTCGATTCGCTCCTGCCGCTCGGCCCGCTTTTGCAGGATCTCCTCAACGCGCCCACCGAACTCCCGGGAGAGCTTCGCCACGAACTCGACCGCCTCGGGCGTCATTATCTCGACAAACTCATCCGGGACAGGAGCCGTCAACTCGACTCCCTCCGCGTACTGCCTCGTTTGAGCCATGCTCTCGGGCTCCTTCCCTCTCGCTCTTACGGCTGCTATCGCGCAGCTCTATCCAATAACAGAGCTACTTTAGCAAGCCGCAAGCTCGAACGCTTGAGGGTTAGGCCGCTGCGTGAGCCTCCTTGCGAATCCGAACCGGCTGCACGTAGACGATGCAGCAAGTCGGCACGCGCTGCCAACGGTAGAGAACCTCGCACTCCCACACGCCGTCGAGCATAACCCTCTGCCCGATCTCGGGAACCTCACTCTCGTACCTGCGGTCCAGGATCTCTTCCGTCTCCGTGTGCCTGTACTGAACCGGTATCATCGACCTCTCCTTCCGACAGTTAACGACCGTGAAACAAAGCCTAACAGCGGCCTTGATATTAATCCAATTGTTTGCTTGAATTATCTCGATAGAAAAAGCTGATAGCTCTTTAGCTGTCAGCCGTCAGCAAGTAGGTGGACGCCAGAACTACCCAGCACTCGCGTCACGGGCCAGGTTGGGGGCCTGTGAGTCCTCGATTAGGGCGACGCGAGCGAAGAGGAGTGAGGCCAAGCCAAGCTGATTGCTGAAAGCTGAGAGCTGGCGACCGAAGGGAGCTAGCGTGCTTTTGCGGCAGATAGAGTGTTTCCTGGCGGTGGCGCGTTTGGGGAACGTAAGCCGAGCGGCTGAGGAGATGTATCTGACGCAGCCTACTTTGACGGCGCGGATAAAGGCGTTGGAGGACGATCTCGGGGACCAGCTCTTTGTTCGCACGAGCCGGGGGATGCGGCTGACGGAGGCGGGCAGGGAGTTCGTGCCGTACGCGGAGCGTTGCATGGCGAGCCTCGAGGAGGGTAAGCAGCGGTTGCGGGAGCTTAGAGGCGCTTCGGGCGGACGGCTGGGGTTGGGGACTTCTCCGGGGGTAAGCACGTATGCGTTGCCGGCTATCCTGGAGCGCTTCACGGCGGCGCATCCGAGGGTCTCGGTCTCGGTCAGGACCGGGCACTCGGAGGACATTCTGGAGGCGGTGTTAAAGGAGAAGGTACACCTCGGGCTTGCGCGCGCAATGGATCACCCGGAGATCGAGAGCTTGCCTTTGTATGAGGATGAGCTCGTGCTGGTGGTTGATCCGCAGCACCGGTTCACGGAGAAGGGATCGGCGGAGATCGCCGAGGTTGGCCGCGAGCAGCTCATACTCTTCGACCACGACTCAAGCTATTATGAGCTGACGCAGTCGCTCTTCAGGAGCGCCGGCATCCGGGAGTACAGTGCGATAGAGCTCGACAACATCGAGGCGGCGAAGAGGATGGTCGAGCACCGCCTCGGGGTCGCCTTCCTGCCCAGGACTGCGGTCGTGCGCTCGGTAGCGGCGGGGCACCTGTGCTTGATAGAAGTCGAGGACAGCCCGGAGATACAGCGGCCTATAGTCGCTCTCCGGCGCCGCGACGTACCCCTGACCGGCACCGTGCAGGCGTTCCTGGAGGTCGCCAGCAGCATGGGCGAGACCCGCAACCGGGCTCAGCTCTCCCCCACTCTAGCCGCCGAGTTCGAGAACCTGCAGCTTATAGATCTCTTCACATAAATGCGTGGATCAGGCTCGCCCTAGCTGCCGTCCTGCCGAACCAGTCGTCGCCATCCCAACAGAACACTCCGCGGCCATGCCCTCTACTTCTCCTCCATGTTACGCGGACTATGCAGCGGGGGTAAAACCAAGCAGGGTTGGCACGTCTCAGGCCGTATACTCAACTGAAGACAGGAACGGAACTTTCGAGAGGTGAGAAGCTTGGAGCGCAAGAAGATCATCGTAATGGAGGGCGACCAGACCGGCCAGGAGCTCCTGGAGGAGTCTCTTCGCGTTTTGGACCCATCGGTAACGGGTCTGGATCTTGATTTCGAGAGGTACGATCTCTCGCTGGAGAACCGCCGGGCTACCGAGAATAACATCGTACATGAAGCGGCGGCGGCGATGAAGGAAGCGGGATTCGGCATAAAGGCCGCAACCATAACCCCAGAGGATCCGGATGACGTGGGCTCGCCGAACGCCATCTTGAGGACAGGCATCAACGGGACAGTGATCCTCCGGACAGGACGGCGCATACCAGGTGTTAATCCGCTGCCGGGCATTCACGCTCCCATCTCCGTCGTCCGCATGGCCGTCGATGATGCGTATGGGGCCAAAGAGTGGCGCGAGGGCGAAGGAATCGACGAGGTCGCCTACCGGACCGCGAAGATCTCACGGAAAGTATGCCGGGGCGTCGCAGAGTTCGCCTTTATCCAGGCCCGGAAGATGCGGGCGGAGGTATTTGGTGGACCGAAGTATACGGTGTCTCCGGTCTACGAGGGCATGCTCAAAGAAGAGATGGACCGGGCAGCGGCGAAGAACAAGGATATCCGCTACAACCCGCAGTTAATCGACGCGACCTTTGCCCTGCTCCTGACCACTCATGGGGATCCGATGGTCATCCCCACCCTCAATCGCGATGGCGACCTCATGTCCGACATGGTCCTGCAGATGTTCGGCTCGATCGCGGGAGCCGAGTCTCTGCTCATCGCGCTCGACGATGATGAGAACCCTGAGACCGTGATGTCCGAGGCCCCGCACGGCACGGCGCCGAGCCTCTTCGGAAAGGACGTAGCGAACCCGATGGCGATGATCCTCGCCGGCGCGGCGCTCCTCACCTTCTTCCATGACGAAACGGCCAACCAGGTCTCGCGCGCGATCTACGAGGCGACCTTCGAGTCGGTACTGGAGGGTAACCGCACGATGGACCTCGGAGGACACACCGGAACACATGAGTTTACCGACGAGGTGATCCGGCACGTCAAGACCAAGCTAGAAGTCTGGAGCGCTCTGGCTTGATAGCGGTCAGGAAAGGAATACCTAGAATCCGAGACCACCGAGGGTGCTCTCCACAGAGTTCACGTAGTGGCCGCCGAAGAAGTAGACATGCGCGAGCAGCGGGTAGAGGTTGTAGAGGTGGCGACGCTCCTCGAAGAAGCCGGACCGTATCTCCCTCAGCTCTCTGTAACGCTTGAAGAAGGGCTCGCCGAAGGTGTTGAAGAGGGAGATGAAGGCCAGCTCGACCTCGTGGTCGGCGTGATAGATTGCCGGATCGAGAAAAGCGGTGACCCTGCCTCCCTCAGCCAACACGTTCCCGCCCCAGACGTCGCCGTGGATCAGGGAAGGATACTCCGGCTCTTCCAGTATCTCTCCAAGCCTCCCGGCGAGCTTCTCGATGCGGCCACGGAGGTCCGAGGGCAACTTGCCGGCTTCGTAGGCCACCCCAGCCAGGTAGAGTAGCCTCTGGTCCCGAAAGAACTCGACCCACGACCC
>JAWWQA010000180.1:0-5631 GCA_033854695.1 Rubrobacteraceae bacterium | reverse complement strand
GCTTACTCGGCCGGGCGTCCGATCCGCTTCGGCCTTGGCATCGCGGCGCTTATATTGGTCGGTACTATCACGGCCGGTGCGGGGGGCCTCTACCAGGACCGCAGTTTCTTCGGGGTGTACAGGGTCTCAGGCGATGACGAAGTTCATACGCTCGTCTTTGGCAACACTAATCATGGTTCGGAGTATCTCGGGAACACGCCTCCGGTGCCATCGACTTACTACGATCAGACAGGACCCATAGGACAGGTCTTCGACGCCTTGCCGGAGGATGTGACCTCTCGGCCAGCCGTGATCGGCCTGGGTACAGGCACCATGGCGTGCTACAACAAGCCCGGCCAGCAGTTGACTTTCTACGAGATAGATCCTCTTATCGAGAAGATAGCGCGCAATACGAACCTCTTCACTTACTTACGCGACTGTCCGGGCGAAACCAACGTGGTACTCGGCGATGCGCGCCTCTCTCTGGTCGACGCTCCCGACTCGGAGTACGGGATCATCGTGGCGGATGCCTTCAGCTCAGATGCCATACCCGTCCATCTGATGACGCGGGAGGCCATCGACCTGTACTTCCGAAAGCTCCAGAGCGACGGGGTCCTGGCCATGCACATCTCCAACCGGCATCTCGAGCTCGAACCCGTGCTCGGCAACGTGGCGCAGGACGCAGGGCTCGTCTGCCGCGCTCAGTTCGACGAAGATACCCAAAGTTCGCCGGGCAAGTTCGCAGCCCACTGGGTGGTGATGGCCCGTCAGGAGGCGGATCTCGGCAGTATCGCTAACGACGGACGGTGGCAAGCCTGCGCACAACAGCCCGACTCCGGGGTCTGGACCGACGACTTCTCGAACCTGCTCAGCACTTTTCAGTGGAACTAACTTTCGGATTCTGGGGACCCTGATCCTAGCCCGATATGCTCGCGGCGCTGAAGTAAGCCCGACACCCCGGGGGGAATTGCCCCGGGGGTGCCAGGCGCGTAATACCAATCCAGCTTCTCAGCTTCTAGAGGATCAAGGAAAGGACCGAGGGTGGTTCCCCCGGCCTTTTCCCTGATCCTCTAGAAGTGGCTTAGTTTCCTTCCAGAACCCCGGGATCAGTCGAAAGTGAAGGTGCTGAGGAGGTTCGAGAAGTCGTCGGTCCAGACTTTATCCGGATCGGGGTTGGTTACGCAGGGCTGCCACCGTGGGTCGTCAGGTACGCTGCCGAGATCCGCCTCCTGACGGGCCATCACCGTGAAATGGGCCGCGAGCTTGTATGGTACGTCATCGGTTGCCTGGTCGAATTGAGCGTAGCAGACGAGTCCCCGGTCTCGCGCCAGGTCTCCGACCACGGGCTCGAGCTCGAGGTGCCGGTTAGAGATGTGCATGACCAGAACCCCGTCGCTTTGGAGCTTGGAGAGGTACATATTTACAGCCTCCCGCGTTGAGAGGTGGACGGGTATGGCATCCGAGCTGAAAGCCTCACCCACGATCATACCGTACTTACCGTCGGTGGCCTCGGCCAGCTTGAGGCGGGCATCCCCGAGGATCACGTTGTACTGGCCCGGGCAGTCACGCAAGTAGGTGAAGAGGTTCGTGTTGCGAGCGATCGCCTCGATGGCGGGGTCGATCTCGTAGAAGTCCCACTGCTGGTCGGGCGCGGCGTAGCATGACATCACACCCGCGCCCAGACCGAGCACGGCAACCGGCGAGGAGCCTGTGATCTGACTCGGCAGTTCTTCGAACAGTTGACCGAACGGCCCCGAAGGATCGTGGTAGGCGATGGGCTCGGGGGGCTGGGGCCCGAGGACCTGCGCACCATGGTTGGTGTCGCCAACGACTAGCGCATGGTATGCGTCTTCGGTTCCCGGGGTGCCTGCGACCTTATAGACCCCGAAGAAGCTCCGGTCTTCGTAGAGCGCCGTCGCGCCGTTTGCGAAGGTAACCGCCACTATGAGCGCCGCGATGCCAAGACCAAAGCGGATCGGACGACTGGAAGAGTACGCGAACCACAGGCACAGCCCGGCGGCAAGACCGACCAGGGCCTGCCAGATGGTATTCCTCGCGGCGAGAGAATCGAAGACCGCATTGTCGACGGCCCAGCCGAGCGCCACCATTCCCAGGCCAAGGAGCACAGGCAACACCAGGTCCAGCGTGAGATCCAGCTTGCTCGAATCCGCCAGCCGATATGTACTACCACTGCTGCTACTTGCGTCCCTCTCCTCGTTGTTGCCAGGCTCTTCGTCTGGGCTTCCCTCCTCGTCCGCACCCCTCTCGGAGTTTTCTTTGCGCAGCAGGGGACCCAGGACTACTCCAGGCAAGAACAGGCACGCCAGCACTATCGCCAGCGGGTACTCGACAACCGTGTCGAACGCTATAGGTGCGATCAGCGCGTTGAACACACCGCCAAGCACACCCCCTACCGCTACCCACAGGTAGAACTCCGTAAGGTGCCTTGCCGGCGGCCTGTCCCGCGCCACCTCCCCGTGCAGCACCACCGCCACCACAAAGAAGCCCAACAGGTGCAGCAATATCAGCAGCCAGTAGGGGTTGCGCATCTGGGTAAGAGTCGTGACGACGAGCATTGCCATCATCAACGGCAACACCGCTACCATCACCTTGTGGATCACATCCGGCATCCTCTGGCTCGGCGAGAAGACGATCACGAACGAGAACAGGTACAGAGAGAGCGGGAGCACCCACAACAGCGGGATCGGCGTGATGTCGGTCGTCACGAAGGATGTGACCCCCAACATCAGGCTCGAAGGAACGAACGTAAGCCCTATCCACCGCAGCCGCCGCCAGATAGTGAGCCCAGAGCCAAGCGAAGGATCAGCGCTCTGCGGAGAGCCGCCACCGCTCGCCGGATCTCCCGCCAGCACCTCCTCTTCCTCTTCTTCTTGCGTGGCAGTGGCCGGTGCGGCGCGCCACAGCATTACCGCCGAGGCGAAGACCAGCACCACGAACACCCCGTAGCCTAAAGACCAAGCAAGACCCTGATTCGCGAGCCTCATGCTCGGCTCCATCAAGACCGGATACCCAAGCAGCCCGATCACACTGCCCAAGTTGCTCGCCCTATACAGGAAGTAGGGGTCCCTTGCGGCCGGGTGATCAGTATCGGCCAGCCATCTTTGGATCAGCGGGTTCGTCGCCGATACCGCGAAAAACGGCAGCCCGATAGCCACCGCCAGCAGCCCCAGCAGATACAGAAGGGGGTTGCTCTCCGCCCCGGGGGCCCAATCCGCAGCGGGTACGGCTATCGGCAGTACCAGGAGCGGCAACAAGACCACCACCAGGTGGAGCACGGCCTGGCGTCTGGCGCCAAGCCACGTCGTCGTAGCGTGCACGTAGAGGTAGCTGGTCAAGAGCGCCGCCTGGAAGAACATCATAGAGCCGGTCCAAACGGCAGGCGTTCCACCGAACGAAGGCAGCACGAACTTGGCGAACATCGGTTCGATCAGGAACAGTAGGGCGGCGCTGACGAAGATGGTAACCGAGAACAGGATCATCAAGGATGTCCGGCTCGGAGTCCCTTTGCCGATGGCACCCTTCTTACCAATCTTGATCCCTTGTGCTGACATAGAACGCGATGCCTTTCTTTTGCTTCTGATGCAGATCCTAGCGCGCAACTCTAACGAACAACCCGCTAGCTGGCAATACTTATAGAGTTAAAAGTACGTTTCTTAGTTCTTTGTGGCCGGAAAGACACTAATCCGCCAACATCTTCCGAACGTGATGTTTCTCGTTTGACGGCTTGGGGTAGCTCACTGGGCGGTGCAAGCGATGCGACCGGTTCGAGGATGAACCCCGAGAGCCCAGGAGGAGGCCCATAGATGAACGAGATCAACGTAGACCTCGAAGCTCTACCTATCGGTGAGGATGCACCCGAGCTGGTGAACGTCGTCGTCGAGGTTCCCGTCGGCAGCCGCAACAAGTACGAGTACGAGCCCGAACTGGGTGTGATCATGCGCGATCGAGTGCTCCCGGGAAATATCCGCTTCCCGGCGGACTACGGCTTCGTGCCCTCGACCGAAGGCGCCGACGGCGAACCCCTGGACATCATGGTGGCCGCCTACGACCCCGTTTTCCCCGGGTGTGTGGTCCAGGCCCGCGTCCTCGGAGCGTTAGAGATGATCGAAGATGGGGAGCCGGAGTACAACATCTTCGCCGTCCCCAACGACGACCCTCGCTTCGACGACATCGAGTCCCTGGACGACATGCCGGAGCAGAACCTGCGCGAGATCGAGCAGTTCTTCGTAGCCTTCAAGCGGCTCGAGGGTGACGAGGAGGCGGAAGTCCAGGGCTGGTGTGATCTAAAAGAGACCCACGAGATAATCCGCCGGAGCGCCCTCTAAAGAGCCAGGCCACCAATTACCGGCGGCAGGGTAGCACGGCCGATCTGCGGAGAGGACGAACTTCACTGCCAGGGCGTGCATTAGCCCTTCCAACGGCTCGCCGGGACGCCTTACCGTCACCAATGCTCTATTTTTGTGTTGCTTCTTCTTTACCGGTTTCTTCCATGGACTTTTCGGGGGTTTTTAGGATGGCCTCTGTAGTGTCTCCCGCAGCGGAGTTCTGGTTTTCGGCGGGCCGGTTTTGTTCCTGGGATCCCTGAGAGGTGAACCCACAGGCAACCACACTCAGGGTGAGAATTAGTATCGTGAGTAGGAGCACGACGAACTTAGCTTTACTCATCGCTTGGAACCCTCTTCTCTATATATCGATTGCCGTGGGTTAACACAGCACTATCTTACAGAAGACGCGGCGACGACGGAAGCTCCGGGGCGGATAAGTCAAGTACGTAGTGCGAGAGCAGCACGAGCAACCCGAAGACGACGAGCTCGAAGGGCTTGCCGCGTCTCCTAACTCCCAACTGTCAAGACGGCCTTGCCAGTATATCCGCGGGCGAGGAGCCTCTGTGCCACCTCGCCCACCTCCTCCCACGATGCCTCGACGCTCACGTGTGGCCTGAGCTTTCCTTCGGCGACTAAACCAGCGAGCCGTGCCAGTCCGCCGGACGCCGGATGCGCCAGGACCTCGTGGAAGATGATGAATCCGTACAACCTCGCCCCGCCTATCAGGTAGAAGCTCCGCACGTCGAACGTCGTCTCCGCCGCCCCCGACGACCCGAACGTGACACACGTTCCGCCCGGAGCGAGCATGCCCATGGCGCCGCCCAGCAGCTTCCCGCCTACCGATTCGAGGACGAGGTGGTAGGGGCCGAACTGTCCGGCGCTTTCGGCATCCTCGCCGATGGCGACCTCGTGAGCCCCGGCTTCGCGGACCAGATCCTCGTTCTCCTCGCGGCGCACGAGGGCCACGACGTGAGCGCCAGAGAGACGCGCGAGTTGGATCGCGAAGTGCCCTGCTCCTCCGGAGGCTCCGGTCACGAGCACGCTGCGCCCGATCAGACCGCCACCTTTCTCCAGAGCGTACAGTGCGGTCAGGCCTGCGACTGGCAGGGTCGCGGCCGTCTCGAACGACACACCCTCCGGCAGCTCGGCCAGAGAGTTCGTCGGCACGGCGACGAGCTCGGCCCAGGCCCCCGAGGGAAGGAAGCCCACGACCCGGGTGCCGGACCGCGGTCCGCTTCCGTCCGCGGCCTCCTTCTCCACGATCCCCGAGAGGTCCCAGCCCGGGTGGAAGCCGTCCTCGGCTGCC
>JAWWQA010000179.1:0-6227 GCA_033854695.1 Rubrobacteraceae bacterium | reverse complement strand
GGCTTATACTCTATGTTAAAAGCGGTGTTCTCCATAATTTTTCCCATCCTGTCTGTGTTGCGAGTTGGAAACAGTCCTGGGCCGAAGAACGGGGTTTGCCCCGCGCCCGCGGCTCTAGGCGAACCGGATAATGCCGTCCCGGCCCGCCCGGCTAATTAGTCGCCGTAGGGCTAGGGGAACGACCTCCGTGGGTACTCGCGGGTGGATGGGAGGAGTGAGCAGGTGAGCAGCCTCGAGCTTGAGCCCCGAGATCTCTATCTGCCTGTCTTCAGAAACTCCTAACAAGAGCCCTCACTCACTCGCCTGCAAGTACCATAAGCCTATGACACTTTGTATCCGCTTGTCAAGGTGTATAAACGATGTTTTTGAGCGGCGCGAGAAAGTTCCACTTAGATCGGGACATTTTATCCTCCGGGCCAAAGCCCGTACGAGCCTGGACGCGGCTCTTAGCTCCGGACATCAGGTGAGGCTCGGCGTTATCTGAACGTGTTCTCGATTCTCGACGATCTGTGGGATTTAACCTTCTCCCACAACTCCGGGTAGCGTCTCTTCATGCCGTTCGCGCTCAGTTCTTCGTACTTGTCTTCAGACGACCGAAGCCCTTGTGCCTCGCCAAGGCTTGCTAATCTTCAGTCGGAACCAGCAGCGGACGCAGATCCTCCAACCGTTCGTAGATCCACCACAGGTAGTTGCGTGTTCCATACTCGCGTAGCGGGTGCAGATCTGTATGCTCGGGGTCGTCCAAAAACGCCTGGAACGAGTCGTGCGAGGGCCACTCTACGAGCACCATTACCTGGCGCGGATCTACACCCAGGCTCTCCTGCACCCCGCTCAACTGTCCCAGGGCCGCGACCCGACCGCCGTGCTTGTTTACGGCGCCTACCGACCGGCGCGAATATTGCCGGTACAGGTCGTTGTCGGCAAGATCAAACAAGTTCAAAGCATACAGTGTCATGTCAACACCTCCTGGTGGCAGCCCTTCTCGGTCAGTCCTCTACTCATTGCGAGCCCTCACGCGTCGGGCTGATCGTGGGGGAACGTTTTGTTCCTCGAGCCAACTATCTCCAAAGTCTAGCTTCGTTATCGGTGCGCTCAACAGGATGCACCATAGCTTCTGCTTAATATCCCTTCACTCTGTAGCTCCTACTCACCTACTTCTAACTATAACAGGCGTGTTATATTAAGTAAAACATTGCTGGAGGTTTTGCGTGGAGATAGAACGCAAGCTGAGGAAGGTCGGCGGGTCGGTAATGGTCCCGATCCCGCCGGAGATGCTCGACGAGTTGCAGCTGAGGGCAGATCAACTGGTGCGGCTTGTCTCCGAGGAGGGGAGCATCAAGATCGAACCTGCCGTGCCGCGTCCTTCGCCGGAGGTCGTTGAGTTCGCGGCGAAGTTCATGGACGAGTACGAGGACGTGTTGCGCGAGCTTGCTGACCGGTGAGGAGAGCAGGTGTCCCGGACCTGGTCTGGCTCAACACGGCAGTCGTACGGCAGACGGGCGGCTCCTCGGGGGTCAGGGACGCGGGGGCGCTGGAGGCGGCGGTCGCTCGGCCCTACGCGGGCTATGGAGGAACCGAGCTATTCCCGACCCCTTTTGATAAAGCCGCGGCCCTCATGGAGTCAGTGATTCGCCGTCACCCTTTCGTGGATGGCAACAAGCGTACCGGACTGCTCGTCGGAGCCGCGCTGATCTACCTGGCCGGGTACGAGTTTAAGGCCCCGAGGGACGAGATGGTCGAGGTGCCGGTGGCGCTGGCGGAGCGCAAGATAAACGCCGAGGAGCTATCCAAGTGGTTTGAGACTCACGCCGAACCGCGGAGGTAGTCACAGGAGGAGAGGAGCTTCAGGAAGCTCTCGTGGAATCTTACGGCCTGGGCCATGAGCTGTGGCAGGTGTTCTGGCGTTTGCCGCAGGATCTCGTACGGGTCTTCGCCGGCCTCCCGGACCTCGTCTTGAAAGTCGTCCAGCATTCCTCGCACGAGCCGTTCGTCTACCTCGAGGTGAAAAAGGATGCCATAGGCCCTCTTTCCGAACCGGAACGCCTGCACGGGTGTCGGCCGCGAGCTAGCCAGGAGGGTGGCCTCCTCCGGTAGCTCGAAGGCGTCCCCGTGCCAGTGGAAGGCGGTAAAGCTTCTGCCCAGAGCGCCGAAGAGAGGGTCATAGAAGGCCTCGTCCGTTGTCTCCACCTCGCCCCACCCCAGCTCCTTCCTGCCCGCGGGTTCTACTGTCGCGCCCAAGGCGCGGGCCAGAAGCTGGCTACCCAGGCATATGCCCAGGATGGGTATCCTGCGCTCCAGCGCGTCCTGTATCAGCTGGATCTCATCCTCCAGGTGCGGGTACCGCTCCGTTTCGTAGACGCCCATGGGCCCTCCGAGCACCACCAGGCTCCCGAGACCCTCGGCGCTCTCCGGTACCGGCTCCCCATCGTGAGTACGGAGATAAGCCAGGGGAACATCCGCCTTGCGCAAGGCCTCTTCGAGGGTCCCCAGGGTCTCTACCGGGGTGTGTTGGACGGCGAGGACCGGTTTCAAGGAACGTGTACGGGGCTCTGGGCCGCGACTTCCCCCGGTGGCTCAACGCGGGCTCCGGATAGATCCACCTCCAGAGCCCAGGCTTTCGCCTGTACGCCGTGTTGCTCGAAGGTGGAGCGCATCGCCGCGGCTATCTTCTGGGCGTGCTCTTCCGGAGCGAAGGCGAGTACAGTAGGGCCCGAGCCGGAGAGGCAGGCGCCGTAGGCGTTGTTCGCCAGCGCTGCCTCGATGACGTCTTCGAGGCCGGGGATGAGGTGCGAGCGGTAGGGCTGGTGCAGACGATCCTGCATGGCGACCCGCAGGAGGTCATACTCGCCGGTCGCCAGAGCGCCCAAGAGCAGTCCTGCCCGGCCGACGTTGAAGGAGGCGTCCTTATGCGGGACCGAGTCCGGGAGGGCATGCCTCGCGGCGGTGGTCGAGACGGCGAAGTCGGGGACGGCGACGACGGCTTTGAGGTCCTTCGGCTCCAGGCGAACCGCGCTTATTCCTTCGGGGGTGAGGGTGCCGATGACGAGACCGCCTAAGAGTGCGGGAGCAGCGTTGTCAGGATGGCCGTCGAGCTCGCAGACCAGGTTCAAGAGGTCGGGGGCGGCCATTGAGCGCCCGAGGAGGTCGTTGGCCGCGACGGCTCCGCCTACCAGGGCGGCGGCACTCCCGCCCAGGCCTCGAGCGGGGGGGATGTCGTTCTCTTGGATCAGGTGGAAGTGGGCGTCGTACTCACCGGCGAGTTCGGCGACAAAGCGAGCGGCACGGTAGGCGGGGTGATCCGGGCCGCAGGGGATGAGATCCGCTCCGGTGCCGTGGACCTCTACGATAGGAGCAGGGGCGCGGTCCAGGCTTATCCGCATGGAGAGGGAGAGCGCGAGGCCTACGGCGTCATAGCCTGGGCCCAGGTTCGCCGAGGTGGCCGGGACGCGGACGCAGATCATGGCAGGATCACCACCGCGCCTTCTCCATGCTCTCGCTCAGCGCTTCGAAAGTCGCCGGGATCGGGTCGGGAAGCTTGGTCCTCATTAGGATCACGTCCGGGTCCTTGAGTCCGTGCCCGGTGAGGACACTTGTCACTACGCCCTCGGGGGCCCGGCCCTCTCGGGTAAGCTTGAGAAGACCGGCGATCCCCGCGGCGGAGGCCGGCTCGCAGAAGACGCCCTCCTCGCGAGCAAGCATGGCCTGCGCGTCTAGTATCTCCGCGTCCGTGACGCTCTCTATGAGGCCGCCCGATTCGCGCATGGCGGCTAAAGCGCCCTCCTTGCTCGCAGGGGCGCCGATGCGGATCGCGCTAGCCACCGTCTCGGGGCTCTCGAAGTCGTGGCCGGCGACGAGGGGAGAAGCTCCTTCGGCCTGGAAGCCGAGCATCCGGGGAGCCGCGTCGGCGAGGCCTGCCTCGCGCCACTCCTTGAAACCCTTCCAGTAGGCGGTGATGTTGCCGGCATTGCCGACCGGAAGCGCCAGGGCGTCCGGCGGACGGCCCAGGGCTTCGCAGACCTCGAAGGAGGCCGTCTTCTGGCCTTCGATACGGTCAGGGTTCACGGAGTTAACGAGGGAGACGTTCCCGAGCTCCTCGGCGGCTCTCTGGGAGAGCTTCAGAGCAGCGTCGAAGTTGCCCTGTATCTGGATTATCTTCGCCCCGTGGGCAAGAACCTGGACGGCTTTGCCCAGGGCGATTTTGCCGGCCGGGACGACGACGAAGCAGCTTACGCCTGCCCGGGCTGCGTAAGCGGACGCTGACGCGGCGGTGTTCCCGGTCGAGGCGCAGACACAGGCATTGCTCCCGGCGGCGACGGCCCGGCTGAGGGCTACCGTCATGCCACGATCCTTGAAGGAGGCGGTCGGGTTCATGCCCTCGAACTTCAAATAGAGGCGGGCGCCAATCTTCTCCGAGAGGCGTGGAGCTTCTATTAGGGGGGTGTCGCCCTCGCCCAAAGAGGCGATGGCCTCTTCCGGGATCTCGGGCAGCCAATCGCGGTACCTTCGTACTACCCCTCGTCTGCCACTCAAAGTTCGAACGCCCAACTGGATCTCACCTTTCTCCATGAGAGTCGACCAACGTGCCCGCGCCGCTAGGCGCCACCCGAAGAGTCTAACAAACAGACCCCGAGGTGGCTCCCATCGGAACTGTAGCTAGCTCTGGAGCTCTTCCAGCCTGTCCTTCGCCTGCTGGGAGTTGGGATCTAGCTTCAGGATCTGCTCGTAAACAGCTATAGCTTCTTCTTCACGGTTCCACTGGTAGTAGAGGTCACCTAAAGCGAGCAGTGCGGCACTCTTGTAGTCTGGCAGTCCTGGCACGGTCTCCAGCCTCGCGGTCCGTTTCAGCGTCTCCTCCGCCTTCCCGAAGTACTCTTCGTTCTTGCCCTCCGCGATCGAGAGCTTGGAATAAGTCGTGCCGAGCTTGAGGTTGTACAGCTGATTCTGCGGGATCAGCTCGACGGCGCGCTCGTACTTCGCGGCTGCTGATTTGAGACGTCCAGCGTTCTGCAGAGCGTCGCCCATATCAGCATAGTTCGCCTCAGATAGCGGGCTGAGGTCGGTTGCCTCCTCGAACTGTTTGTTGGCGGCCTCGTCGTCGCCTGCGAGCAGTAGTGCACCCCCGAGTTTCACCCGGTAGCTGGGAACTTCAGGGAACATCTGGATGAGCGTCTGGTACTGCTCCACAGCCGCCTCTTTGTCTCCCGCCTGAATCGCGAACTCCGCGAGCTTGGTGCGCAGCTCTACGTTCTGGGGAGCAAGCTCGACCGCCTGTCCGAGTGCGGCGCGGGCTTCGTCTTGGTCCCCCGCTGCTTGACGGGCCTCTGCCAGGAGGATGTATGCAGCCTCATCTTCGGGATCGAGGGCTACTAGCTGCTCGAAGTAGGACACAGCCTTATCTGGGAGCTTCTGCTCCGTATAAGACTGTCCAAGGCCGAGGTAAGAGAGCGCGAGCGTGTCCTCGTCGCCCGTTTCCCGCGTCTGCTCGAGCGCCTGTTCGTAAGAGTCGGTGGCGGCATCGAATTTCTTGGCGGCCAGCTGGTCGTTCGCGGGGATCAGGGCGTCCGACTCCAGGTTCGACAGGTCCACCTTATAGAGGACGTACCGGTCGCCGGGGATATCCATCGCCATAAAGCTATCTGGTCTGTGCTTCATCTGCTCGCCGAGCTGTTGGTCTTTGGGGAGCATTATGTAGTCCACCCTGTAGTATTGGAGTGTCTGGATCATGTCGGCATCCAGCGTGCGGCTGTTGTAGAAACGCTCCAGGATAATCTTAAACTTGTTCTTGCCCGGCTTCTGTTTCCGGTAGTTGAGTATGTCGGCCGAGGACGTGCGGGCCATGATGCAGCTGTTCTCCTTTTCGGGGGCCAGCACGGTGCTCGGGGCGGGGATACCACCATCCATCCAGGAGAAAACCGGGTCGGAGCATGACACCTCCTCCTGCGGTACCTTGCCTGATTCGTCTGCAGTCTCTATCTGAGCCACCGAGTGCGGCGCGGCGGCCAACAGCCCGCAGAAGACGAAGAACGGGGCCAGGAGGAGCCCGGCGAGACGCTCTACCTGTGACTCGCCAGCTCTCAGGCGCGCGCTCAGGTATGCCATAGCCTCCCAGAGGAGCCAACCCAGGACGAGCACGGCGACGAGTGGGATGGGCCATGCCAGGCGAGGGAGAATCCATGGGCCGATGACCTCGCTTATGAAGCCGGAGATCGAAGGTACAAAGCACAGGA
>JAWWQA010000178.1:0-8585 GCA_033854695.1 Rubrobacteraceae bacterium | reverse complement strand
CGCACAACGAACCGGGTCACCCCCAACACCGCCGAGGTTCTCCTCATCACCGACCAAAACTTTGCCGCCGGTGTGCGGATACTGCCTCCAAAAGCTACAGAGGACGAATCTACCTCGGGAACAAAGCCCGACCTTGCGGCGAATTCCCATGGGGAGGGGCTCCTCAGGACCAGCTGGGAGGGTTACCTCGGGGTAGACTATGTGGACCTGAGTGCCAAGGCCGAGCAGGGGGACTTCGTGGTCACGAGCGGGCGCGCCGGAGACCGGGAGCTCCTCTTCCCGCCGGGTCTACTAGTTGGAACGGTTGAGTCGGTGAGCTCGCAGGACATAGATCAGTACAAGAAGATCGTGGCCGCGCCTATAGTGAAGGCCGACGATCTTCAGGAAGTGCGGGTGATAGTTGATTGGTAGCCGACCATCGGTGCGGTAGTGTTAGGAAGCGTACAGACCTACATCGTTCGGGCGACGCTTCTCGTGGCGATCGCGGCGCTCCTGGAGGTAACTCTCTCTCCGCTACTTAGCTTCGGATGGGTAGGGCCCAGGTTCCTCGTCCTCGGAGTGGTGGTCGCCGTTACAGGTCTGCGTGAGCTGCAGGCGCTGCTCTTGGGTTTCTTCGGCGGGGTTCTGATGGATGCTTTGAGTGGAGGACTCTTCGGCGTAGGGGCTCTGGGAGGAGTCTTCGCGGCGGCGATCTCGGTCCGCGCCGGGGCCGTTCGAAGGAAGGGCGAGGCGCGTCTCTTGCTGGCCCAGGAGGTCGCGGTCGCAGTAGTAGTGTACGACCTCTTGGGTATGTTCGCTCCGATCCTGGTGGGTCAAGGCGGACCGCCTATCTTGAGTTACCTGTTCGCCGGTGTGCTCCCCGACGTGGTGCTAAACGCTGTTCTGGCGTACCTCGTGGGCAGCTGGCTACTGAAACTCATAACCACGAAGGAAGAGAAATGGACCTGAGCAGGAGCAACGTCGGAGGAGGGAGCATCTTCGGGCGGCTGGGGTGGGCCGACCCGATACTGCTCGTGACCTCACTTGCGCTTACGGCCCTGGGCATTCTGGCGGTGTACTTCGCCGGCTCCGACGATGGGGAAACCTATGCGCTGAACCAGAGCTTGGGGTTCGTCGTGGGTCTCGCAGGGGCGGTGCCGCTGGCCCTCTTCGACTACCGGCGGCTGCGAGGGTACCTGCCCCTCATCTATGGCGTTGCCGTCGTCATGCTCCTCGCGGTGGACATTATCGGCATCAGCGCCAAGGGCGCCCAGCGATGGATCGACATAGGGCCCGTGCAGGTCCAGCCCTCGGAATTCGCGAAGCTCCTGGTGGTCGTGGTGCTCGCCGGGTACTTCTCCGAGCATCGCTTGAGCGACAACATGACCTTTATCAAGTCCCTGGGCATCCTGAGCCTCCCGGCGCTACTCGTCTTTGCCCAGCCAGACCTCGGCTCCGCGCTTGTGTTCGGGGCTATCTTCTTCGTCATGGCCTTTGTCGGCGGGGCGAAGCTCTATCAGCTCGGGTTCCTCGTGGGCTCGGGGGTCCTCTTCTTCTTGCTCGCGGTGAAGCTACAGATCATCGCGGAGTATCAGGTAGCGCGCCTCACGGCCTTCCTCGACCAAACTGGAATGACCGACGAAGGCTATCAGGTCTTCCAGTCCAAGATTGCCATAGGGTCCGGCGGAGTTACTGGCAAGGGTCTAGGGGCCACGACGCTCGCTAACCTCGGCTTTCTGCCGGAGGACCACACCGACTTCATCTTCTCCAACCTGGCCGAGAGGACCGGCTTCGTTGGGGGGCTCTTGCTGCTCGGGCTATTCTTCGTCCTCGTCTGGCGTATGCTGCACGTCGCGACCGTCTCCAGGGACCGCTTTGGGGTCCTGATCGCCGTTGGTATCGCCACCATCTTCCTATTCCACGTCTTCGTGAACCTCGGGATGACAATGGGGCTAATGCCCGTCACCGGCATCCCTCTGCCTTTTATCAGCTACGGGCGCAGTAATCTGGTGGTTAGCTTAATCTCCTTGGGCCTCCTCCAGGGTATCGCAATCCGCTCGAAGAGAGACACATGATGTTTGGCCGTCAGCGATCAGCTGTCAGCAGTCAGCAAGGGGGCCGGAGGAGATACGCCTTCACCATAGAGCATCATCCCCAACCCCTGATACAGGAGAAACCTCCAGCGAACGGACCGTTTTCTTCCGAGCATGCCTTCTGCCGAGAAGCTGAAAGCTGATCACTGAAAGCTGATCGCTTTTTAGCATGGACCATACCTCCCTCGTTGGGTAGAATCATTGACTTTAGAGCCCCAACATTGAAATATCGGAAGGAAGGTTAAGTTGAAGGTTACTTCACTCGGCCACGCAGGGTTGTTCATCGAGACTCACCATGGAAGCATTCTCTGTGACCCGTGGCTCAACCCGGCCTACTTCGCCTCCTGGTTTCCCTTCCCGAGCAACGAGGATTTGGACCTGGATCGGTTTCGGCATCCTACCTACCTCTACCTCTCACACCTGCACCGGGACCACTTCGACGCGCAATTCCTGCGGGAGCACGTCTCGAAAGAGACGACGGTTCTATTGCCGGACTATCCTTTGGACCTTATGGAGCGCGAGCTGCGCGAGCTGGGCTTCCGTAGGTTCGCCAAGACCAAGAACTTCGAGCCCTTAGATCTGGACGGGCTGCGTGTAACCATCTCGTCGCTTGTCGCCCCCACCGACGGTCCTCTCGGCGACTCGGGTTTGATCGTCGACGATGGAGAGATGCGTATCTTCAACCAGAACGACTCGCGTCCGGTGGACCTCGAGACCTTGGTCGAGTTCGGGCCCTACGATGCGCACTTCCTGCAGTTCTCCGGGGCCATCTGGTACCCGATGGTCTACGACATGCCCGAGAGGGCGAAGCAAGCCCTGGGAAGGCAGAAGCGAGCTAATCAGATGTCCCGCGCCCTGCGTTACGCGCGCCAGGTTGGCGCGACGTACATCTTCCCCTGTGCCGGGCCGCCGTGCTTCCTGGACGACGATCTCTTCCACTTCAACGATTTGGACCGCGATACGTCGAACATCTTCCCCGACCAGACAGTGTTTCTGGAGTACATGCAAGAGCACGGAGCGGACAACGGTCGCTTGACTATACCCGGAAGCGTGGTTACGTTCGAGAAAGGCGAGTGCCGGGTCGAGCACCCGTTGCCCGACAAGCAGGTTCGGGCCATCTTCGCCGACAAGCGGGCCTACCTCGAGGAATATAAGGCCCGCAGGCAGCCGGTGATAGACGAGATCAAAGCGAGCTTGCCGCGGGGGCAGGTGGACATACTTTCGTCGCTGCGCGAGTGGTTCGAGCCGCTGCTGGAGCAGGCCGACATGAACTGCGTAGGGGTGAACGGCCGCGTACTGCTCGACTTCGAAGATGAGAAGGTGGTCCTCGATTTCCAGAAGCGGCAGGTGTATGAAGGGAACGGCGGAGCCTTCGACTATCGTTTCCGTATAGATCCGGCGCTCGTCGAGCACCAGATCCTGAACCACGAGGAGGACTGGATAAACGGGCTCTTCCTCTCTTGCCGCTTCGAGGCTAAGCGCAAGGGGGCGTACAACGAGTATGTCTACAACTTCTTCAAGGTCCTCTCCCCGGAGCGTCTGCGATACTCCGAGGAATACTACGCGCAGTCGGCGCCGGTACGGCAGCTCTGGGAGTGTGCCGGTTTTATGGTCCAGCGCAGTTGTCCTCACCTGAAGGCCGACCTGACACGCTTCGGAGAGGTCAAAGACGGTGTGCTGACGTGCATGATGCACGGCTGGCAGTTTGATCTCGCCACCGGACGCTGCCTCACCTCCGACGACGCGCGCCTCTACACCAGGCCGATAGTCGAGAGGGTGGGCGAAGAGACGTCGCCGACGTCCCAACACTAGAAACCTCTCCCGCCGCCAGGGCGTATAGACGATAGAATCTTGACGTTTCGCGACTGAAGAAGGGATGGCATGAAGAACAGGGTAGAGAGCGAAAGGCCTAAGAGCGGTACCCACTGGACGCTGGGCTCTGTCCGGGACGTGGTGTACGTCACGCCGGAGCCTGAGTCCGAGGGGGCCAGCGTGTGGTTCTTTACCCGGCTCGGCGGAGTCTCCCAACCGCCGTTTGACTCCTTGAATATCTCCGCCAAAGTCGGCGACGAGCGTGACGCCGTCGCCGAAAATCTAAACCGCATACGCAACGCGATGGACGGACGTGAATCGGCGTGGGTGCGTCAGGTCGCCGGAGATGGGATCGCACGCGTGACCGAGGCCGGGCTTGCCGGGGAGGCTGATGCGCTGGTAACCGAGGAAGGGAGCTTCTCGCTCGTCGTCGCCATTGCCGATTGCGTCCCCGTTGCGCTAGTCACGGAGGGGAGCGTGGGGATGGTCCATTCTGGCTGGCGCGGCACCATAGCGGAGATCTCTGCGAAAGCCGTTCGTGAGATGGGTGAGACGGACGTTCGGGCATACATTGGGCCTTGCATCCGGCAGTGCTGCTACGAGGTCTCGGAGGAACTGGCCGGCAGGTTCGCTGACAGGTTCGGTCCGGAGGTGGTGGAGGGCAGGTACCTATCGTTGCCGGACGCGATCCGGAGAAATCTCGAAGAGGTCGGGGTCGAAGAGGTTTATGATCTTGGGCTCTGCACGGGGTGTAGGCCGGATCTCTTCTTCTCACACCGCAAACAGGGGCCGAAGACAGGACGGAACCTGGCAGCAGTAGCGCGGTTGCCGTAGTCTCTCTGAGTCGCGAGGGTCGTTACGTCACTAGTCGCGAGGGGTTTCGAGGGGTATACTAATCGTTCAAGGATTGTGGCACGCTGGTCTCTTTTCGGGTGTGTCCGTCCAGTTTGCCAAGCAATGAGGAGCATTCGCATGTTTGCAGTAATAAAAGTCGGTGGCAAGCAGTACCGGGCTGGTAGAGACGAGGAGCTGGTAGTGGACCGCCTCGAGGGCGACGTCGGGGACTCGGTGGAGCTGCCAGCCGCGTTCGTGGCCGACGGGGACGACTTCGACTTCGGAGGAAAGACGGCTAAAGTGGAGATCCTCGAGCACCTCAAGGGCGAGAAGATCCACATCTACAAGTACAGGCCGAAGAAGAACAGCAGGAAGAAGACCGGGCATCGCCAGGCGCGGACCCGCATCAAGGTTCTGGAGGTATAGGATATGGCTCACAAGAAGGGCGGCGGCTCGTCGAGGAACGGCCGGGATTCGGCTGGTAGGAGGCTCGGCGTGAAGGCTTACGGTGGCGAGCTCGTGCCGGCAGGGAGCATCATCGTGCGCCAGCGCGGTACCAAAGTCCACCCGGGCCTGAACGTTGGCAAAGGCTCTGACGACACCCTCTTCGCCAAGGTCTCCGGCCGGGTGAACTTCGCCAGGTCCCGTGGACGGAGCGTCGTGCATGTAGTCGAGGGACCCGACGGGGTGGTCCTGGAAGGGGCTCCCCTAGGGGTGACGACCTGAACATCCCAGTAGTAGGGGGCCACTAGCCCCATTGCAGTTCGTCGATGAAGCCCGGTTCGTCGTCCGTGCAGGGCGCGGCGGTGACGGTAGTGTCTCCTTCAACCGGGAGAAGTATAAGCCTCGCGGTGGCCCGGACGGTGGCCACGGGGGTGATGGGGGATCGGTAATCTTCCGTGCTACCGAGGATCTTCAAACCCTCGAACCCTACGCCCACCGCAAGCTCATCAAGGCTGGCCGGGGCAGCCACGGCTCGGGCAACAACCGCGCCGGCGAGAGTGGGAACGGCGTCGTTATAGACGTTCCCATAGGGACTTTGGTCTACGATGAAGATGGCCTGCTCGCCGACCTCTCCGAGTCGGGGCAGGAGTTCGTGGCGGCGAGGGGCGGGAGCGGGGGGCGGGGCAATGCCTCCTTTAAGTCCTCGACCCGTCAAGCGCCAGCCTTCAGGGAGAAGGGCCTCCCCGGTGAAGAGAGAGAGGTCCGCCTCGAACTTAGAGTGCTCTCTGATGTGGGGCTTGTCGGTCTCCCAAACGCCGGAAAATCCTCCCTGCTCGCCGCTCTAAGCGCTGCCCGGCCGAAGGTGGGTAACTACCCGTTTACTACCCTCATCCCGGGGCTCGGCGTGGTTGACGAGAAGACTTATCGCGAGCCGTTCGTCGTTGCGGACATTCCTGGCCTGATCTCCGGCGCCAGCAAGGGCCGGGGGCTCGGCAACCGTTTCTTGAGGCACATTGCGCGGGCACGTCTCCTGGTGCTCGTCCTCGATGCTTCAGAGGACCCCGAGGGGGCGGAGGCCACTTTGCGCGCCGAGCTTCACGCCGCCGGACTCTCGACAAAGCCGACGGTGGTGGTCTTGAATAAGGTAGACCTGCTTGACGACGAGCTGCGGGAGTACCTGCGGGAGACCTTCCCCGAGGCTATCCAGGTCTCTGCGCTGACCGGCGAGGGGGTAACAGCGTTGAGGGATCTCCTCGAAGAGCGTCTGCGGGCGTTGGGTGAGCGGGAACAGGCCGGGCGTAACGGGGTCGGGGAGCATCGCGTCTTCCGGCCTACCTGGAAAGGGTTGCGCGTCGAGAAGGTCGATGATGGCCTTTACGAGGTCTCCGGAGAAGGTGTCGAGCGGCTCGCGTTGAGGACGGACTGGGACAGCCCCGAGGGTGTGGCAAACTTCCAGCGGGAGCTGGAGAGAAAGGGCGTTGTGGCGGCGCTCAGGCGAGCTGGGGCGGAGCCCGGCGATGAGGTTCGGATCGGCGAGGTAGAGTTCGATTTCCGGTGAGGGTGACGAGAAGGGTGGGAAATGAAAAAGGTGGGAATCTTCGGCGGGACCTTCGATCCCGTACACCAGGGGCACATGATCATCGCCGAGCAGGTCGCCCAGGCCTTGGGCTTGTCTGTTGTGGTCTTCGTCCCTGGCGGAGTTCCCCCGCACAAAACGGCTTCCAGTGTCAAGGCGACGGCTGAGGATCGCTTCGATATGGTAGAGGCAGCCGTCGGGGGCAACGACAAGTTCCTGGTGGACCGCGTTGAGATCGACGCCGGAAGGCCGATGTACAGCGTCGAGACGGTGTCTCTCGTCAAGGAGCGCTACGAGGGCGACGAGTGGTTTTTCGTCAGCGGCGCCGACGAGGTCTCGAATCTCCTCTCCTGGAAGGAGCCCGACAGGCTCCTCGAGAAGGCCGCGATGGTGGCGGCGACAAGACCCGGCTATGATATCTCCAACCTGGAACATCTGGAGGAGGCGCTAGACAATTTCGACAGGATCATCCCCGTCGAATGCACGCGGGTGGACATCTCGGCGACCGGGATACGCAGGATGCTGGCGAAGGGCGAGAGCGTCCGGTACCTTGTGCCGGAGGGAGTGTACGAAATCATCCACGACAGGAGGTTGTACGGTGCGCGGAAAGACGAAGTCGAGGGACGGGAGGGACGTTTGAGCTGGAGGAAAGAAGCGTGAACCGCGACGAATCTGTGGCAAGGGGGCAGCAGATTGACGAGGCCAGGGACGGCCTCGAACTCACCCGGCACATGGCGGAGACGGCGGCTCGTGCAGCGGCCGGGATGTTTGCCAAGGACGTGGTCATCATAGATCTCAGGGAGCTTGTCTCCTATACGGACTATTTCGTGGTCGCGAGCGCCGAGACCGAGCGGCAGACGCGGCGTATCGTCGAAGAGATCCTCGAGAAGATGAGGGAAGAGGGCTATAGACCCCGATCTCGGCGCGTCGACGAGGGGTCGGCTTGGATCAGCCTTGACTTCCTCGACGTAGTCGTTCACATCTTCACCGATGACGCCCGCGACTACTACCGTCTGGAGTCCCTGTGGCGCGGCGCGCCTCAGGAATACTGGGAGGACTGAGAGAGCACACGTCTACAGACGCGTACCTCCCACGTTGACACTCACCCCTTCCGTGCCTATACTCTGAGGGTCTTTTGGGGCCGTAGCTCAGTTGGGAGAGCGCCACGCTGGCAGCGTGGAGGTCACGGGTTCGAGCCCCGTCGGCTCCACCACTCGTCGCAGGCTTGTGGGGAAACTGTGCCGTAGCGACGGAAAATCCTGGCATCTGGCCTTTGAGATATATATCGTAATAGTATCTCGAGTTCGAGTGGGCACCTAACTACTCGGCTACTCGAGAAGATGACATCTCACCGGGAATACGACTTCTGGTGTAAGCCAAATACGACCTTTGGATGATGCGCCAGCTCTGCTTTTGCGGATAAGCTGTTATGGTGCAGAGCTGTTTGCTCGTGCTCTGGAGTGGGCAAGGCGGGAACATACCCGCACCAAGGAACAATTGTCAGGAAACTTCGAAACCGCCAGGAAGCGCCGGGGAAGCGACCCCTGGGGGCTTCCGTCTGGCTTCCTCGCGCGCTACAAGCCGCAGATCCTGATCAGTGTCTTCGTCGTGCTCGTGCTCGTCGGGGGAGCGTATTATTCCTCCCGCGCTTCAGAATCTGTCCCGAAGGTCGTCTACAGCATCTCCCTCGAAGAGGTCGAGGCCGAAGCACAGACGCCGCTCCTCGTGAACATCAATACCGCCGATGCCAAAGAGCTCGAAGAGCTGCCCGAGGTTGGTCCCTCTACCGCCGAGAAGATCGTCGAACACCGCCGCCACAAAGGTAAGTTCAGGACCGTGAACGATCT
>JAWWQA010000177.1:0-6681 GCA_033854695.1 Rubrobacteraceae bacterium | reverse complement strand
CGCACCTCTTCCTCGGCGGCCGTGCGCGCCCTCTCGCTCTCCTCCAGATCCTCGAGGGCCTGACCCCGCACCGCCACTTCCTCACGGGAAGTCCGCAAGGCCGCGCTGGCCCTTTCCAGATCCCGGCGCAAGTCCACGACCTCTGCTTCGAGGCTTTCGATCAGGGCGTCAGCGGCCCGCATCTGGTCCTCTAACTCTCGCACTGGGTCCCGGTGCTGTTCGCTCACGCCGTTCCCTCCACCAGGGTTCTGCTACCCGTCAAGCTGCATTGTCCATCGTATAAGTACAACCGGTCACTAGAGTAAACCTTTAGCGCTTCGGGGTAAAGTGCTGTCCCTCTCGTTATCGTTCTCTGAAGAGGGCCTTGCTTGGAATGACTGCACGAGCCGGGGTTCGTGTGCGGAGGCGTGCTGTGGTGTACAGGCACGTTTAGTCTCCTCCGTGCTAAGGAACAAGAGTTGAAATGGATGCTCCGGTACGAAAGGGGATGGGAACCTATGGCTCAGGAAAATGATGAGAGCTCCAAGCTCGTCAAGCTAGACGACTTCGAGGGTGAACTCGAAGAGCCGTGGCAGGACGTTCAGGGTCTCAAGATCCGCGACAAGAACGGTGATGAGGTCGGGACCGTTGAGGATCTCTACATCTACGAAGATGCGCAAGCGGTGCATCTGCTCAAGGTCTCCGCGGATGACCGCCATTTCCTGATCCCGGTCGACGCGATCACTACGGCGAGCGAAGACGGGGTAGACGTGGAACAAGATCAAGAGACCATCTTGAGTTCACCCGAGTTCGACTCGGAGGACGTGCCCGACCCCGAGACCAGCCGCGCAGCCTACGAGCATTACGGGTACCCGGATCAGCTCGCCCTGGGCTGAGGGCGGATAGGGCGTATCCACCGCCCAAAAAGTCGCGAATGTCCCGATACCCACCGGGACAAATGTCCTAGGACATTTGTCCTATATAAGAGCGCGCTCGAAGGGTGTAGAGTAATCCTTAGACCGGGCTGGCAAAGATTACCCCCCCTCCTAGAAGCCCAGCCCGGCTCTTCGCTCTTCGAGTATGGAACCTAGCTCGCCGCCTGGCAGCCGGGGCAGATGCCCTCGATGACGAGGCATGCGTTTGTGACCTCGTAGGGTGTGTTCTCGCGGATGCGTAACGCGAAGTCCTCGAGCTCGATGCCAGGTATCTCGGCAACTTCGCCGCACTTAGTGCATCTGATGTCGTGATGGGGATTCGTGTTGAGGTCGTAGCGGACCGGCGTCTCCGACCAGCGCTTCGCTTCGATCAGCCCGATCTCTTCCAGGACCGAGAGCGCCTGATAAACCGTGCCGAGCGCCACCTTCGGGTTCCTTTTCTTGACGAAGAGATAGACCTCTTCAGCCGACGGATGCCCCTTGAAATCCTTGAGCGCGTCCAGTACTGCACGGCGCTGGGAGGTTAGAGTGTAGCCCGAACGACGGAACTTCTCTCTAATGTCATGTTCGAGCGCGCCTACCATATCTCTTCCCTTGCATTAATAACCATTCCTGAAAAAAGTTTATCATACCCTACCGTGGACTCGGGTGTAGCATAATCAAGAGATGAGCCTGCTGCTTAACGCACTGATCAACGTCCTACGCCTCTTACGCAACGCCCGCGCCCGTGTCTTCCGGCGTCCCCCGGACTTCGTCTGGATCTCCGTGTCCGGCGCCCTCCCCGAGTTCGAGCCATCGAGGCGGGGCCTCCTACGCCGTCGCCTCGACCCCAGAACCCTTGCTCCGAGCCTCGAAAGTATCCGGGCGCGTCTCGACCGCATAGTAGCCGACGGGCGTGTGAGGGGTGTGATCCTGCGCGTCGAGAACCTTGACGCCGGCTGGGCTACCCTCGAAGAACTGCGTAGCGAGCTGCACAGGTTCCGTTCGAAGGGCAAGAAGGTTGCAACCTACCTCGTGGATCCGGACACTCGCTCCTACTACCTTGCCTCCGCAGCAGACGAGGTTTTCGCTTCCCCGCTCTCGATGCTGAACGTCGTGGGCCTGCGTGTCCGTGTCAACTTCCTCAAGGATGCTCTGGGCCGCTTGGGCATCGAGGCCGAGGTCCTCGCAGTATCGCCGTATAAGAGCGCCGCCGATCCCATCTCCCGCTCTGACTTTACGAGAGAGTCCCGCGAGCAGGTCGAGAGGCTCCTGGATCGGAGGTTTGACGAGATCGTAGAGGCGATCTCCACCGGACGTGATATACCGCCGGAGCAGGTCCAGGCCCTCATAGACAGCGCCCCATACCCGGCCGCTGAAGCCGTGGAGAAGAAGCTGATCGACGGCGCGCTCTACGAGGACGAGCTGGCCGGCAGGCTCTCCGACGGTGAGAAGCCCGCGAAGCTTGCAGAGTGGAAGGCAGCGAGCAAGGCGCTGCGCATGCCGTATCAGAGAGGGGCGCGTAAGGTCGTGGGGCTCGTTGGTGTCGAGGGGGCTGTAGTGAGGGGGAAGAGCCGTAAGCTGCCGATACCGTTGCCCTTTGTCGGGCGGGATCAGGCCGGGAGCGACTCGGTCGTCGCGGCGCTGCGCGTAGCCGAGAAGAGCCGCCGGGTTGCCGCGGTCTTGCTCCACGTCGACTCCCCCGGCGGTGATGCTTTGGCTTCCGACCTCATCTGGCGAGAGGTCGAGCGCATCCGCGCCAAGAAGCCCGTCGTAGTCCTCATGGGAAACGCGGCGGCCTCGGGCGGCTACTACGTCTCGGCGCCGGCTAGCCACATAGTAGCTCGCAAGAACACCATCACCGGCTCGATCGGCGTGATACTCGCTCGGCCCGTGGCTGCTGGCCTCTTCGACAAGCTAACGGTAAACCCGGTCACGATCGAACGCGGCGCCAGATCCAACCTCCTCGATCCGCGTCGCCGTCCTACTCCTGACGAGCTTGACGTCCTCAGAGAGCAACTCTACACCTTCTACGATGAGTTCAAGAACCGCGTCGCTTCGGGCCGGAGACTGCAACCGGATGCCCTTGAAGAGATAGCAGGAGGCCGGGTCTGGACCGGTACCGAGGCGCTCGAACGAGGCCTCGTGGACGAGAATGGCGGCTTCCGCGTCGCCCTCGACAAAGCACGGGAACTGGCTGGGATTCCCGATGAGGCGCCCGGCGTGCTCACGAGAATATCGCCGCCCGGCGTCCGCCCGGCGCCCGGCGAGCCTGTTCGGGAGGCCGTGGACGCCATGCGCCTTACCTTCTCGGAGATGGGTGCGGGGCATGTCTGGGCGCTGGCACCGTACGAGATCTCAGGCGACTGATAGTATCTGTTTTTCAACGTGCATGGAGGTGAAGCGTAACGATGCGCGATCCCGGATTAGCCGCAGTTCTAAGTTTGATCATCCCCGGAGTCGGGCAGCTCTACAATGGTCGCTTCCTGGCCGGCATCCTGTGGCTCATCATCACGCCAGGCCTGTGGATCGGTACGGGTGGCTTGCTCGGCTGGGTCTGCCACGTCATCTCGGCCTACACCGCTTACTCGTACGCGCGTGACCATCGCGTGCGCGCCTGATTTGTCGATGAGCGATCCTATGGGCGCGAAAAAAGGTGTCGACAAAAGGGCGATGGCCGTCCTCTCTGCCGGACACCTTTTCACGGACGTCAACCAGGGGGCTGTGGCCGCCCTGGTGCCGTTCCTCGTCGCCGAACGGGGGCTCTCTTTGGCGGCGGCGGGCTTCCTCATCCTGGCGGCTACTCTCAGCTCCTCGATAGTGCAGCCGCTCTTCGGCCACTTCTCGGACCAACAGCCTCTGCCGGCGCTCATGCCGCTCGGCGTCATGCTCGGCGGGATCGGGATAGCGCTCGTCGGCGTCGCCCCGAACTACCCCCTGATCCTGCTGTGCGTCGTCCTCTCGGGCCTCGGAGTCGCCGCGTACCATCCCGAGAGCGCCCGCTTCGCCAACTATGTCTCGGGTACGGGGCGCGCCCGCGGCATGAGCTTATTCTCTGTCGGTGGCAACGCCGGCTTCGCCCTCGGACCCGTCATTACCACACCCCTCGTACTCTACTTCGGCCTTCCGGGCAGCTTGTTCCTCGCCCTCCCGGCTCTTCTCATGGGCCTAGTCCTCTTCCACGAGCTGCCCCGGCTCCTAACGTTCCACCCCGAGACGGCTGAGGTGGTAGGTGAGAAAGATGCTGAGGCAGCAGAGCACTGGGGGCCGTTCGTACGAATGGTAGGGGTAGTTATCGTGCGCTCGTTCGTGTACTTCGGGCTCATCACGTTCGTCTCCTCCTACTACATACAGGTGCTCGGCTCCTCGCCGGTCCTTGCAAACGCGGCCCTCTCGGTGATGCTCTTCGCCGGCGCCGCGGGCACCCTCACCATGGGACCTCTTGCCGACAGGATCGGGAGGCGCACCGTGCTCTTGGGGTCGATGCTCCTTCTCGGACCCCTGATCTACGCTTTCACTCTCTCGGGACCTCTTCCGGGAATGGTCTTTCTCGCCCTCGTTGGGGCGGCTACGATAGGCACGTTCGGCGTCACGGTAGTGATGGGCCAGGAGTATCTGCCGGGAAGGATCGGGGTCGCAGCCGGCGTAACGATGGGCCTCTCCATAGGCCTCGGAGGCGTCGGCTCCCCAATCCTCGGCGCCTTTGCCGACAGCTATGGCCTCCCGGCGATGATGCTCGTGCTCGCCGCCCTGCCCCTGGTCGGCCTCGCCCTCGCCTTGAGCCTGCCACGCAGGCCTGGGCCAGGATCCGGCGCTTAATAGAGCGCGTTCTGTGATAGAAGTACCGGCAGCCGTTTTCGTCCCAGGTACCATAAAAGGCGCAGGGTATTTCTATTGTAGAAAGGCTTCAAGCACCTTTTGAGAATCTTTTACTCGTTAGGCCGCCTGGTCTATCGTTACCGCTGGTTGGTAGTGCTCTTCTGGGGGGCGCTCCTCCTGGCGGGCGCCTTCTTTGCCCCGAACCTCTCCGACCGTCTCAAGGGCGGTGGTTTCGAGGGCGCGAATTCCGAGGCCGAGAAGGTCCAGGACATCATGTCCGAAGAGTTCGGCACCTCGCCCTCGACCATCACCGTCATCTTCGAAGGCAACGGGCTCGACGCCAAGAGCGCCGAGTTCCAGGAGGCCCAGGACGCGGCCCTGGACAAGGTTCGTGCGCTCGACGAGGTTGGAGACGTGATCTCTTACTCGGAGACGAGGGACCCCCGTTTCATCTCCAAGAGCGGTGAGAGAAGCTACGCGTTCGTCAGCTTCAAAACCCCTATAGACCAAGCACAGGGCCTCGCGGACGACGTTCGGGGCGCGGTACAGACCGGGGAGCTCCAAACCTACGTTACCGGTGCTCCGGCCGTGTACCTCGACATTACGGAGGCCAGCAACGAGGACGTCCGGCGGGCTGAGAAGTACGCGTTTCCGCTGGCGCTCTTGATCCTTGTCATCGCCTTCGGAAGCCTCGTAGCGGCCGGCGTGCCGGTCCTGATCGGAGGCGCCAGCGTCGTCGTCACCCTTTCTACGCTGTATTTCCTGGCGGGCGTCTATGATATGTCCATATTCGTCTTCACCATCTCGACCATGCTCGGCCTGGGCCTGGGCATCGACTACGCTCTCTTCGCCGTGAGCCGCTTCCGCGAGGAGCTGGAGCATCACCCGCTAACGGAAGCCGTCCCTCGCACGGTCGAGACGGCCGGGAGGAGCATCTTTTTTTCCGGCACCGCCGTCCTGATCGGCTTTGCGGGCCTCCTGTTCTTCCCGTACATGTTCATGCGCTCCATAGGGATTGCCGGAACCCTCGTGGTCCTCTTCTCCGTCTTCGCCGCCCTCACACTACTGCCGGCGGTTCTCGCCATCCTTGGCCATAAGGTAAATGCCTTCTCCGTCCGTCGCCGCCGCACCGACGGAACCGTCATCGGTGCCTCCCTCTGGGCGCGTAGCGCGGATCTGGTAATGCGCCGCCCACTTGTCGTGCTCTTCGTCGTCGGCGCCCTGCTCTTCGCCCTCTTGTACCCGGCGACGCACATGAAGGTCGGCGTCCCCGAGGCGAGCGTGCTGCCGGACAGGTACGAGTCGCGCGCTGGCGACGACATCCTGAGGGAGGATTTCGACTATGCAGGCCTGACCCCAATAGAGGTCGTAGCCACCCTCTCAGATGATCCCCTGAGTGCCGAGGGCCTGGACAAAGTCCGCGAACTCGGCGAGCGCGTCGAGGAGACAGAGAACGTCGCGCGCGTCGATAGTATCTACACCGTCGGCTCCGAAGTAGCGCGCAAGTACGCTGAAAGCCTCGTGCACGCACGAGAAGAAGCCGAGACCGAGGCTGCGAGAAGCACCGACCAAGCCGTTGCAAGGCAGCTTCAGAGCTTGCGCGAGCAGTTCGGAGCCGTGCCTCCAGGCGCCGAAGACAGAGTGCGCGCGGAGGCAGAGAGGCGCGCTGCCGGGGAGCTGGAGAGGCAGCTTCCCGAGCTGCCGGAAGGCGTCTCTTCTGATGGTACTGTGACCCCTGAGGGCGTGGCGAATGTTCTGGCGCTCCCGGAGGTCCGGGAATCCGAGGAGGTGGAGAATGCCTTGAACGTATACACGGCCGGGAATAGGGTGCTCCTAAATGCGGTCACCGGGAGTAGCCCGTACGTCGAGGAGGCACGGGCCACGGTGGGAGAGGTGCGGGCCGTCGAGCCGCCTGCAGGGACGAGCTTCCTCGTCGGCGGGCTTCCGGCAGGCCAGAAGGACTTCATCT
>JAWWQA010000176.1:0-7840 GCA_033854695.1 Rubrobacteraceae bacterium | reverse complement strand
CGCCAGGGAAAGCACCATCTGTAATAGCGTCACCAAGAAACCTTCTTCCTGAATACCGTAAGCTCCTTCAGGCCCAAGCGTGTAAGATTTACCCTCCGAAGTAAAGTAGAAACCGGAAGCGAAAACGCCCTTGGAGAACCTCGAAAAGATACTCGCCGCCGTCGCCCGCGGCACGCTCTCGCCAGAGGAGGCCACCGAACGTCTCGAGAAGGGCGAGGTCCGCTACCTCGACGAGTTCGCGGTCCTCGACTCGGGTCGCGCCGTCCGTAAGGGTGTGCCCGAGATCGTCTACGCTCCCGGCAAAACACCCGACCAGGTCGCGAAGATCTGCGCCTCCATCCTGGAGCGCGCGGAGCGCGTGATCGTCAGCAACCCGACACCCGAGCAAGAAAGCCTCCTGCACGAAACGCTCTCCGGTGTACCCGCAAGAAGAGCCGGAAGATCCCTCATTGTCGGCCCGGGAGAACCTACACCGAGCGGCGGCCGCGTCGTCGCCATAAGCGCCGGCACCTCCGACCTGCCTGTCCTGGAGGAGGCTGTTGCGGTAGCCCGGGAGATGGGCGTCACGGTAAAGAGCTTCCACGACGTCGGCGTAGCGGGCATCCACCGTCTCGCCGGGCCTTTGAAGGAGCTGCGCGCATTCGACCCGGACTGCGTGATCGTCGCCGCTGGCATGGAAGGAGCGCTGCCGAGCGTGGTCTCGAGCCTCGTCACCGTGCAGGTCGTGGGCCTCCCAACCTCGACCGGCTACGGCCTGGGAGGGGACGGCACGGCCGCCATCCTTGGGATGCTGCAGAGCTGCTCTCCAGGCCTCTCGGTCGTCAACGTGGACAACGGCACCGGCGCCGGCGTAGCCGCCGCCCTCGTAGCCAACCGCGCCGCTCGCCACCGCGAAACTCCATACCGCTCCCACCCAAGCGACGACGACCGGAGCACTAGCCAGACCTCCGGCGCCGACAACCGGTGAGCGAGACGGTGCGGGCCTTCGTCGCCGTCTTCCCGCCACCTGAGGTCCGAAAGGAGATACACGCGTCAGCCCGACGCCTGCTCTCAGGCTACCAGGTGAGGTGGGTAAAGCCAGAGAACGTTCACCTGACCCTGAAGTTCCTGGGGGACGTCCGGGAGGAAGCACTGGATGGCATTTGCGCCGCTCTCGGTGAGGTCTGCGCAGGGTACGCTCCCTTCGACGTCGGGCTGATGGGGCTCGGGGCTTTTCCATCGGTACGACGCGCCCGGATCCTGTGGGCCGGCGCCGGCGTGGGCTCTGATCGGCTCCGCTCTTTGGCCGCGGATGTCGACGCAGCCCTTGCGCTTCTAGGTTTCGAAAGCGAGGAACGCCCCTACACACCGCACCTGACGCTCGGCCGCATACGGGGCAGGCCGGCGAGCTTGGATCTACCACCCGCCGCAAAGGGTCCCGGGTTTCGAGCCGAGCGTGTCGAGTTGATGGAGAGCACGCTCACTTCCGAAGGGGCCGTCTACAAAACTCTAAAAGCTCTCGCCCTGGAGGAGAGAAGCTAGAAGACGAGCCTCAAAAGGAAACGAGGGGGCCGATGTTCATGAGGACGAAGAGCAGTATCAGGATCATGATGACCATCATTATGAAGTTGGTCCCGCTCATGCCTTCTCTACACCTTTCGACTCGGGTGCTACGCTCGATCATCATTCTATCTTCTAGCCAGGCGAGTCGCCAGGGCACCGAGGAGATGAAACTTCAGAGCTCAGGTTTCGTGTCCTGCCAACCGAGGGCAAAGGAGAAGAAAAAGTTGCGAGTCTAGAACTCGTTCTGATAGAAAACCCGCCTCAGCGGTGGGAGCGCTTTCTGCTCTATGAGCCGGCGACGTAGGGCATGAAACTCCTCAGCCTTGCCAGAAGCGAGCCGGACATTGGGGTCAGGATGCGAGCGAAGAGCCAGGATAGGCTCGAGGTCGGCCTCGACCCTGACCCGATCCAAGCCCCACGCCGGGCGTGGCTCTTTGTAGAAGATTCTGCACTCGTAAGCGTCCTCCACTACGTCGTAAGAGACCAGGATCATCTCCGGCCGCGTGACCGCAGTGCGTGGAGCACTTCGTAACTCGTATAACACCTTCCGCCGCCTGTAAACCTCCCGCTGCCGCTCCTCGAGTACGATCTCCGTAAACTCGTCACCCTCAACTACAGAGTAAACCTCGTCGCGGATCTCCTCGGCCGCCCGTACCCACCGCTCGACGCCCTCCATATCCAAACGCGCCTCGCAGACCGGACACCGGAACCTCGATCCCACAATAACCTGCAAGCCCCCCGAGTGCGGGCAGTTCTCCGCAATGCTCTCCATATAGCCGCTCATTGTACCCGGTTCCGGACAGAACGCGACCCTAACCCAGAGACTCGATATAGATTGTATCTACACGTTAAGGTTACAATTAAAGGCCTTACAGGCCTTTAAGGCGACATTCTTAGGGGTTTGGTGAGGTCCCGCGCGGTTATTTGTGCGAGCAAAAGGCGTATATCTGTGCTTCTGCTTCGATGAGGGGCCTGGATGTTGTGCATGAGCGATTTCCGTGGAAGAGCTGGGCAAAATCGTGCCCGGGGCTTAAACGAAGCCGTTCTACCAGCAAACGTAAAGTTGTAGTAAAGCTTGAGGTGAGTAGGCTCGTATGAGCTGAGCGACTCTTCTTTGGGGCTGGTATTCTCCGCGGCATGGTAGGTGAACGACGCGTGGCGCACCTCGTATTGAACCCGGCTGCCGGCAAGGGGCGAGCGGTGGCCCGTCAGGCGGAAATCTCTACGTACCTGGAAGAGAGGGGGATCAGGGTTACGTGGCACGTGACGGAGGGGCCGGGGGAAGCAGAAAGAATTGTTTCCGGGTTGCCGGACGGGGCGCTAGTCGTAGCGGTAGGGGGAGACGGAACGGTGCACGAGGTGGCGACAGCGTGCGTGGGGACCAGACGGGTGATGGGGATTCTTCCGTTGGGCAGCGGCAACGACTACGTCAAGGCACTCGGGATGGGGACGAAACTCGGGCGGGCGCTGAAGGTACTCGTCCAGGGTGCGGTTCGGGTCGTGGATACAGGCGAGGTCAACGGGGTCCGGTTCAACAACGGACTGGGGATCGGCTTCGATGCCGAGGTCGCCGCGGGGGTCGCGAAAGCGCCGTCGTATATCGGGGGGTTCGGGGGGTATCTGTGGTCGGTCGGTCGGCTCCTTTGGGGCTTCGAGTGCCATGAGGCGCGTCTAAAGCTCGGTGGAGGAGAGGAGATCCCAGCTGAGACCATCCTCGTTGCGGTGGCGCTCGGGACAACCTACGGGGCACGTTTCAGGCTCGCCCCCGAATCTAGCCTCGATGACGGAGCGTTCGACGTGGTGTGGAGCGAGGAGGTGAACAGGGCGGAGATCCTGCGCCTCATACCAGCCGTACTCCTGGGAACGCACCTCGGGCATCCAAAGATACACTTTGCCCGGGCGGCCGAGGTCGAGGTAACTCTCGAGAAGCCGACCCCGGCGCACGTGGACGGCGAGATGCTCCCCCCCACCCGCAACTTCCGGGCGCGGGTGCTGCCGGGCTCTCTGCACGTATTGGCCCCGTAGCATCTCCACCCGGCTTCTAAAAGAAGCCAAACTATGATAAAACCCTCTTCCATCCCAGTGTTGGGCAGAAGCTGTGGTCGAGAAGATTTATAGGGACGTGGAAGTATGAGGGCTTTCGTTTTTCCGGGGCAGGGCGGCAAGGTTGTCGAGCCAGAGGCCCGGTTATTGCCGGTGATACAGCAGGTCGTCGGGGAGCGCATTCCGGAGCAGGTCAAGGTCTTTGCGCGCGCCGTGGAGGATGCCGATGAGAGTCGCGCGTTGAATCTCCGTCCGGATGTAGTAGCCGGCCACTCTTTGGGCGAGTACGGCGCAGCCTACGCCGCCGGATGTTTCGACCTCGAGACGGGGCTCTGGCTCGTCGCCCAGCGCGATCGCTTCCTCTCCGAGGCTGCTAAAGACATGCCGGGCGGCATGGTAGCCATCCTTAAAGCCGACCCTGCTGAGGTGGAGAAGGTCCTCGACGAATCCGAGGGCTCCGCCGTGGTCGCCAACTACAACTCGCCCCGCCAGACCGTCATCTCGGGGCTCAGGGACGCCCTGGGAGACGCGGTCTCCAAGATTCGGGGCCGCGCCATCCGCCTGAACGTCTCGTTTGCGGCCCATTCGCCGTACGTGGCCGCCGCCGGAGAGAAGATGCGCGGCGTCCTGGATTCGGTCGAGTTGCGCACGCCCGAGGTTCCCGTCGTGAGCGCCGTGGACGGCAGCGTCCTCGAAACGGCGGACGCGGTCAAAGAAGCCCTCAAGAGCCAGATGGTCGCGCCGGTCCGGTGGGTCAAGGTCGTCGAGACCCTGGTCCGAATGCGGGTCGAGGAATGGATAGAGCTAGGCGGCGGCGGTGTTCTGACCCGGATGCTCAAAGACTTCGAGCTCCCTTCCCTGAAAGGCGTCACCTTCGAAGACCTGCGCGTCCGCCTCTCCCAGCAGGCACAGAATCTGCTTCCCCGCAAGGACGGAGGAGAGTAGGTATCCTGGACCGCTCTATGCAAGATAGATGAACGTCTTTTTCGATGTGCAGGGCACCCTGCTCGCCGGGGGCATCCCGCGCCCGCACACCCGCGGGGTTTTTATCGAGCTTGCCTCTTTAGGCCACGACATTTACCTGTGGTCGAGCGCGGGGGCCGGCTACGCGGCGATGGCGGCGGAGCTACTCGGGGTCGAGGATCTCGTTTTCGGGTGCTACTCCAAGTCGGCGCCACCGCCCGTTACCGTGGACTACGCCGTAGACGATCACCCGGACCTCGTCCAGCACTACGGCGGCCTTGTGGTGGTTCCGTTCGACGGAGATCCACAAGACCAGGAGCTGCTGAAGGTACCGAAGATGGTCCTGGACGCGGGCCTTTGAGTCACCAGTGACCGGCCTGTGGAGGTTACCTCGCTGCTTCGGCCTCGGTCTCGATCCGCGCGTCCTCCTGGGGCACAGCGCCTCCGGCGAGGGCGACGACCTCGTCCTCGATCGTGGAGACTGTACCCTCCATGCTCGCCCAGACGCCGATGGAGAAGCCTTCATCGACAGGTTCACCGATCTTCTGCTCGTACTCGACCTCGTCGCCCTCGGAGACGAGCGGTGTGGCCGGCTTGAGGAAACGCCCACCCAGCGGCAGGTGTACTCCCGATACCTTGCCGACTAGCGAGATGATGCCCTCCTCGGGGAGCTTGGTCTTTATTCCGGCGTACTCCTTGCTCGGCACACCCTTCGGAATGACGAGGAAGCCGTTGGTGGTGCGGCGTACGTAGGCATCCCCCTCACCAAGCGATTCAATGCCCATCTCGTTCAGGTACGGCCCGCCGTCGATGACGGAGAGGTTGCCGGCTTCCGCCTCCACGTCCACGCCGGCGAGTGAGATGAGCTCCGTGGCCGACGCTCCAAGCGGAGCATCGTAAAGCTTTAGCTCGAGGTCGGGACCAAAGACTTGCAGGAACTTAGTGGTGACCGGCTTGCCAAGGAAGAGCGCATTGTACATGTTCAGCAACGTCTCAGAGTTGTTGACGATGTGCCCGGCGTCGAGCGGGAGCCCCGGGCGCTTGGAGCCGTCGGGCATCTCCACCCGGCGCGGCACCCACTTCTCCTTGTTCTCGTTGAAGATGTTCTTGATGAGCGTCTTCTCCTCGCCCATCGAGTACTTGTCCGGTACCAGGCTGATCTCGTAGAGCCCGTTGGCGCTCTCTTTGTAGCGGGAGAACCACTCCTCATCCTTGAAGTGGACACCCATAATGACCTGTTCGATCCCGAAGATCTTCTTCATCGCCTCGTAGAGCTCGAGGAACTCATCGAAGTACTCCCGGTGGAGCATCTTATCCGCCCAATAGCCCGGCTCACTCTCGGTGCAGTTGACGATCAGATTCGGCTGAGGGTTCTTGTACTTGAAGTACGTCGGAAACCCGCCGCCGCCCGCACCCACAATGCCGGCCTGGCGCATGATCTCGATGGTCTCTTCCCTGCTCAACGCCTTGACCTCGTCAAGCGTGCGCTTCTTCAACTCACCCAAGTCAGCCACCTTCCGTAAGAGTCTTCTGATATGGTACTTACAGTTACAAACCTCGCGAAATCATTGCCACAAGTATACCCTCTGTGCTTTTGTGTTGCTAGCTCCACGTGACCCGTTTGGTATACTTAAGGGTAACTATGAAGCTTACGAGGCGTACGTCAAACATCCTCCTGGCTATCGGCGTCTACATGCTCTTGACCTGGGGCACGAGGGTGTTTACGTTCCTGGGAGAGTTCCAGGCAGGGACGCTCGTTGCGCCTGCTGTACACTTTTCGCTGGTCGTGATCGGGTTATTGATCGGGGTTTACTTGAGCTACCTCGGTATAAGGGGCCGCAGGGCAACACGACAAGCGTCCTAGCGTTCGGGCTCGCCAAAGCGAGAGCGTCGCGAAGGGCTCCGGCTACGACAGCCCGCCCAGCATTCATCGGAGGGAGGCTCTTAGAATGTCTCGGGCGTGGCGCTGCTCCCGACGACCGTGTAGTTGGGGAGGACACGCCGCAGGAGCTCGAGTGTCTTTTCGTCGTCGCCCTCGCGGGCCAAGAAGGTCATCTCTTCAGCGATCTCCAGGAGATCAGAGGGTCGCGGGTTCTTAGAGAGGAGACGGAAGACCATCGGGTGATCCGTCGGGGCACGTTGCTCAGACTCCTCGGAGAGCGTCTCGTGTAGCTTCTCACCAGGCCTCAAGCCGATGTACTTCATCTTCACGCCCCTGGCACCCATCACCTCGATCATCTTAGTCGCCAGGTCAACTATCTTTACGGGACGTCCCATCTCAAGGACGTAGATGCCATAGGAGTCGGCCATGGCGCCTGCCTGCAGGATCAGGGAGACTGCCTCGGAGATGATCATGAAATAACGCGTCATCTCGCGGTGGGTGACCGTCACCGGCCCCCCGGCCTCTATCTGCCTCTGGAAGGTCGGCACGACGCTCCCCCGGCTCCCGAGTACGTTTCCAAACCGGACCGAGGCGTAGATTGTCTCCGTGTACTCATCCGCCGCCGAACGCACCAGCATCTCTGACAGGCGCTTCGTCGCCCCCATGACGTTCACCGGATGAACAGCCTTGTCGGTCGAGACGTTGATGAACTTCTCGGCTCCGAACTGTCCGGCGGCCCGGGCAACGCTCAACGTGCCGCCAACGTTGTTGTAGACGGCCTCCGAGGCGTGCAGCTCCATCAGAGGGACGTGCTTGTAGGCGGCGGCGTGAAAGACAAGCTGGGGCCGGACACGAGCGAAAAGGGCGCGCACTTTCTCCCAGTTCGTCACGTCGCCCACCGCCAGCTCGGCGGACGCAAAGCCCTCGCGATCGAGCTCCTCGTTCAGGTAATGAAGGGCGCTCTCGTCACGATCGTGGAGGACCAGATGGGCAGGACCGAGGCGTGAGATCTGGCGGGAGAGCTCACTACCGATGCTGCCTCCCGCTCCCGTTACGAGGACGCGCTTGTCGCTCACGAACTCCGCCAGGGCATCGAGGTCTATCTCCACAGGCTGGCGGCCCAAGAGGTCCTGGATCTGAAGCTCGCGCAGCCGGAGGGCTCCCTCACCCAGGAACTCGGTGAGCATCGGGACCACCTTGACTTCGGCCGACGTCTTTATGCACTCACGCCAGATGCGGTCTATCTCCTCCGATGGCGCCTCGGGGAGGGCGATTAGGATCTGGTCCACCCCCTCCTCGACCACGAGCCGCTCGATGTCCTCGACCGCGCCCAGGACAGGGATACCCTCTATTTGCCCGCCACGCAGACGCCCGTCCGTCTGGTCCACGAAGCCCACGGGCTTGAGATCC
>JAWWQA010000175.1:0-5441 GCA_033854695.1 Rubrobacteraceae bacterium | reverse complement strand
CCAAGCTCCTCCTGAACGTCCTCCTCCAACGATTCCTTGATCTCCTGGGCTCTGACGCCATCGAGATTGGTAGAGTTGGCGACGTAGTTTATGACCGTCTCCAGAGCTCCACAAAGTAGGCGGTCTTAAGACGCTCAACGATCTCCTCGCGCTTCTGAGTCATCTCCTGGGAGAGGATGCCCTCAGTACCGCGTCCGGTCTCCAAAACGAAACCTCCTGATCTTTCTCTCTACTGCACGTTGTTTTAGCCCTACCCGCACACGATCACAGTAAAACACGACACGAACCTGACTCCGAAGCGCTCCGAAGAGCTCTGTTCGAGGCGGAGTTTATACCCCGACAGACTCCGTCTCGCGCAGGTCCCTGGGCTTGTAGCGCCGGATGAAGGCGCGGAACTCCCTCACCTCACGTTCGGCGCGTTCCCGCGACCAACCGAGGTGTTGTACGGCGACTCGCGCCGCAGCCTCGTCCACGTCGAGGCCGACTCTGGGGCCCATCCCCACCATCGACCGGCGCAAAAGGACATCTCCCAACTTCTCGGCCAGCTCGTGGCGAAACGCGAAGAGGACCTCCGCCCCGATGAGCCCGGTCTCGACGGTGGCCGACGGGGAGAGCGGCACCCGCAGAGATGGATCGTCTCCGGCCATCTCCAGGACCTCTGGCGCCCGTGTGCCATAAAGCTTCAGGAGCCGGGTTGCCAGTTCCTCCGTGAGGCCGCTCGTAAGCTTGAAGTTGGCGGCGAACTCCTCGAAGTCGTGCGTGGTGCCGCCGGGGAGCGGTATCTTGCCGGTGTAGGACCGGGGAACCTCCCTGCCGAGCTTCTTGTAGACTGCGTCCACCGTCTCGCGGGAGAGGTTGCGGTAGGTGGTGAGCTTGCCACCGATGATGGAGAAGAGGCCATCGATCTTGGGTTCATGCTTGGCGTGGTCGTAGATTATGTGGCTCCGCGTCACGCTCCCTTCGGCGCCCTCAGGATGGTATGGCAGGGGCCTTACGCCCGAGTAGGTGAAGAGGACCTTGTCGCGCCTCAGGTTCGCCGAAGGGATTACGGTGTTCGTCTCGTTGATGAGGTATTCGATCTCTTCCTCGTCGGCTACTACCAGGTCGAGGTCGCCGTCGTAGCGGATATCGGTCGTGCCGATGAGGTAACGGCCGTTCCACGGCACGATAAAGTACGGCCGGCCATCCGCCTTCGCCTCGGCGTAGAGCGCCTCATTTACGGGAGCACCCGGGAACGGGTCCACGACGAGGTGGCTTCCCTTGGTGCCCCCGATCATGCGTTCCTCCGCAAAGTCCATGTGTCTCAAGACCTCGTCGACCCATGGCCCCGCCACGTTTATCGTCACCGGCGCCCGCGCCGTATGTCTTCCGCCGTCCAGAAGATCGGTGAACTCGACGCCCACGACGTTCCCATCCTCGATGACGAGGCGCTCCACCTCAGCGTAGGTAAGGACAACGGCGCCGTGCTCGTGGGCCGAGATCGCGTTCTCGACCGCCAGACGCTCGGCGTACTCGACCTGGCCATCGTAGTACATGGCGGCGCCCAGTAACTCCTCGGGATCGAGACCGGGGACCAGCTCGAGGACCTCGTCGCGCGAGAGCATCTTGTGCCGGTCGAGGGACTTGTTCCACGAGAGAACGTCGTAGCCGATCATACCGAGCCTTACCAGCAGCGGGCCCCGCTTGGAGTACTCGTAGATCGGTATGATGAAGGCCAGGGGCCTGACGAGATGTGGCGCTATGTGCAAGAGCTTCTCACGCTCCGAGAGCGACTCATGAACAAGATAGAACTCGTAGTACTCCAGGTAACGCAAGCCGCCGTGGATCAAACGTGTCGACCAGCTCGTCGTCCCGCCGGCTATGTCTCCCTTGTCCAACAGGAGGACCTTGAGCTCCCTCATGGCCGCGTCGCGGGCGATGCCCACCCCGTTAATGCCGGCCCCGACGACGATGAGGTCGAACGGGTAGCTTTCTATATCGTGCGGGACGCGACTGACGCTGCGCTCCATGTTCACTCCTCAGTGTGTAGCTTGGGTTCGGTGCGTGCCTCCGCCGCTGCTTCGATACACTCCTCGGCGTCCGCCCCCGTCGAAGCGATGACACCGGCGGCGAACGCTCCCTCGACGAACGGCGCGTCTACGAGCCACACCTTTTCCCCTACCTCCGGCTCCAACATCTCGAGGACGGTCTCTGCCGAGAGCACCGCGCTCCCGAGGTCCATAAAGACCAGCACCTCGTCCGCCTCGAGCCCCTCTATGGCCGACCGGATCCGATCCGGGTCAGTCCCCAGAGACCCGTCGGTGTCTCCACCGACCACCGCTATCTCGACCTCCCCGGCCATGGCCTGGACGAGCTCCGCGGTGCCTTCGGCGATCTTTGGGCTATGGGAAATGAGCACCATACCGACCATCCTGCTACGCTCCTAAAGACCGCGCGGCGGCGTCCAGGAGCAGATACGTCGAGTGCGCTCCCGGATCCATGTGTCCGGCCGACCGAGCGCCGAGGTAGCTCGCCCGGCCCCTCCTTGCGGTGAGGGGAACCGTAGCCTCTGCCCCTTCGCCCGCGGCATCGGCGGCAGCACGGAACACCTCACCCGTGCCCTTGCCGGAATCAGCAGCCTCCTTCGCGGCCTCCGCGGCCGGCGTCAGGGCGTCGACCATGGTCTTATCCCTCTCCTCGGCCTTGCCGCGTTGCTTGACGCCCGCGAGCGCCGTCCCGATGGCCTGTGCCACGTCCTCCGGCGAGAGGTCCTCCTTGCCTGAAAGGGTGGTTGAGGCCTTGAGGAAGGCGGTGCCGTAGAGGGGGCCCGCGGCGCCACCTACCTTACCGACCAGCGCCATGGAGACGGCCTTCAGGGCGTCGGCTGGGGTCTGGGGATTCGTGCCTTCCAGGCGGTCGAGGGCGGCCTGGAAACCGCGGTGCATGTTGTTGCCGTGGTCGCCGTCGCCAATCTCGGAATCCAGTTTTGTCAGGTGCCGGCGATGCTCCTCCATCGTGGCGGCCATCTCCTTGATCACGTCCAGCGTCGCTTGCGTCGCTCCCAAAGTCTACCCCTCTTGCTCGATGAGTCCTTCGCGCACCTCGTGCTTGAGTACCTTACCCATGGCGTTGCGTGGCAACGCATCTACGAATACGACCTGGCGAGGTTTCTTATAGCTCGCCAGGTCCTCCCGGCAGAAGTCCGTCACCCTCTCGGCCGTCAGCGCTGGGTCGTCGCGCACCACGGCCGCCGTGACCTGCTCCCCAAACTCCTCGTCGGGCAGCCCCACCACGGCGACCTCGGCCACGCCTGGACACCCTTCGAGCATCTCCTCGACCTCGCGCGGGTATACGTTGTAGCCGCCGCTGATGATAAGCTCCTTCGCCCGCCCGCTGATCGTAAAGTACCCATCCTCGCTGACGTAGCCCAGATCTCCCGTACGAAACCACCCATCCTCGTCGAAGCTCTCTTCGGTAGCCTCGGGCCGGTTTCGATATTCTACGAAGACGTGCGGTCCGCGCACCTCGATCTCACCGACCTCGCTAGCGGGCAGAGGCTCACGAGTCTCGATGTCCACCACCCGCGCCTCCTGGCCGGGGAACGGCCCGCCCACCGTGCCGGGCTGGCGCTCGCCGTCGTATGGGTTGGTCAGATTCATGCCCGTCTCCGTCATCCCGTAGCGCTCCAGGATGCGCTCCCCGAACAGCTTCTCGAACTTCTCGAACGCCTGCGGGCTCAGGGCGGCGCTGCCCGACACGTACAGTCTTAGCGGCCGTGGCCGCTCGTCGCGGGTCGCCGCCTCCCGCAGAAGACGCGTGTACATCGTCGGCACCCCGAAGAACATCGTGAACGAACCCTCTAGCAGAGCGTCGTATACCCTGGCGGCGTCGAACTTGCGCCGCAACTCGGCGCTGGAGCCCGCAAAGAACGTGCCATGAGCACCTACCATCAGGCCGTGCGTGTGGAAGAGCGGCAGGGTCAGGAGCAGGTGGTCATCGGCCGTCCAACGCCAGGCCGTGCATATCGCTTCTATGTTCGCGACGAGGTTCCGGTGCAGCAGCATGGCCCCCTTGCTGCTGCCGGTTGTCCCAGAGGTGTATGCGATCACCGCCAGGTCCTCCCCGCCCGGCAGTTCGGGCTCATGAGCCTCGGCGGTGTCCAGAAAAGACTCGAGCTCTTCGCCGACCTCGATAACAGCCTCCAGCTCGGGCAGGTCTTTGCGGGCGCGGTCGAGCTCCGGTCGGAGCTCTGCGTCGGTGAGGCACAGCCGCACCCCGGCATCGTCGAAGATGTGCCGCAGCTCTGTCCGCCGGTACTGAACGTTCACCGGCACCACCACACCCCTCGCCAGGTGCGTACCCAAGTAAGCCGCCAGAAAGTCGGGGCTGTTCCCGAGAAAAATGGCGACGCGCTCGCCCGGTTGCAGGCCCCAGGAACGTAGCGCCGCGGCGAAGGTCCTGACCCGATCATGCACCCGGCCATAGCTCCATCGCTCGCTCTCGAAGCGCACACACAATTTCTCCGGTGTGCTCTCGGCGTGTCTGACAAACTCCTCAGCTACCGAGGCAGGACGTTTCGCCATCACCAAGCTCCGCAGGGCGAAGGACAAGCCGGCGAGTAGGCCGGGACCCGGCGTTCCTCAGTCGCATCCACCGCTTCGACCATCTCCAGCGTGGCTTCCGTGGCGCTCAAATCTCCCTCTTTAGCTGTGGAGACGGCTGCGAACCCCAAGAATTCCTCGCAGCCGTCCCAATGTTACACCAGAGTTAGGGAGCCAGAGTGATGTTAAACAAGAGAGCCCCAACGACGCCGCCGAGGATCGGGCCGACTACCGGGATCCAGCTATATCCCCAATCCGAGTCGCCCTTGCCGGCTATGGGGAGGATTGCGTGAGCTATGCGCGGACCGAGATCGCGCGCCGGATTGATAGCGTAGCCTGTGGGCCCGCCCAGAGACATTCCGATAACTACCACGAGAAACCCGATCAGGAGTGGCGGCAGCGCGGTCTGGAAGGCCTTAGCAAGATTAGGGTCCCCCATGACGTCTGCTCCGAAGGTCGTCACGATGGCGAGGACGCCGAAGACTAGCACGACGGTGCCGATGAACTCCGCGACAAAGTTTGCGGCCGTGTTGCGAATCGCCGGGCCGGTGGAGAACACGCCGAGCTTGAGCGCAGGGTCCTCGGTCTCCTTCCAGTGGGGAAGGTAGTGTACCCAGACGAGGACGGCACCGACAAAAGCCCCGAGCAGCTGGGCGATTATGTAGCCTGGGACCTGTGCCCAGGGGAAGGCGCCTATAGAGGCCAATCCGAGCGTTACCGCCGGGTTGATGTGGGCTCCGCTGATCCGGCCGACGGCGTAGACGGCTATCGCCACGGCGAATCCCCACGCGAAGGTTATGACGATCCAACCGGCGTTCTCTGCCTTGGAGTACCTGAGCAGGACGCCCGCGACTACACCGT
>JAWWQA010000174.1:0-3770 GCA_033854695.1 Rubrobacteraceae bacterium | reverse complement strand
AGTCTTCAAGATGGACAAGGAGAGGCTTATGGAGCGTGTCCTCTCTGACCTCGGGTCTTGCTCACGCTGTCCGATCCTGGACCTGGATGGGACTGCCGAGATCCTGGCTCGCCTCCCTGAGGAGATTGACCCGAACCGCGACGAAACCTGGCGCTACAGGGGCAGCGGACCCCTGACAAACTGGACCGTAGCGAAGAACAGGGAGGCGACGCCCGAAGAGACTGCTACTCCCGAGCCGAAGGAGGGCCTCTTCGAGCGCCTCGCGAAGAGCGTGCGGAGCGGAGGCGTTGGGGTCGTGGCGGCAAGCGGAGCAGCGCCGGGCTCGCGCAACGTACCCGCGACTCGTTACGAAGACGTAGGTGGGATGCGCGAGACTGTATCTCTAGTGCGCGAGGCTGTCGAGCTGCCCATAACGCACCCGGAGATCTTCAAACGCTTGGGCATACGTCCCCACAAGGGGATACTTTTCTACGGCCCGCCCGGGACCGGCAAGACTTTGCTCGCGCGGGCAGTCGCGCATGAGAGCGGGGCCCACTTCATAGCAGTGGCGGGGCCGGAGATCCTCAACAAATACTGGGGCCAGAGCGAGTCGCGCCTGAGGAACATCTTCGCCGAGGCTCGCGCCAAGGCGCCTGCAATAATACTCTTCGACGAGATAGACTCCTTCGCCTCCTCGCGTGACATGATGAGCGAGAGCTTCGAGGCGACTCTGGTCTCCCAGCTCCTCTCCCTCATGGACGGGATGAACGACCTGGGGCGCGTCTGCATCATTGCCACAACCAACCGTCCGAGCGCTTTGGATCCTGCTCTAAGGCGTCCGGGTCGCTTCGATCACGAGATCGAGATCGGGCTCCCCGACGCCGAGGCGAGGCTCCATATCCTTAGGATCCACACCAGCAGCATGCCGACCGACCCTGACCTCGACCTCAAGCAGATCTCCATCCTCGCCCGCGATTACTCGGGGGCGGATCTGGAAGCGTTGTGCCGGGAGGCAGCCTTGGTGTGCATGCGGCGCACGATCAACCTGCGCGACTTTGAGAAGAGGATCTCACCGCACAAGCTGGGAAGCCTCTTCATCACCACCTACGACTTCCGCACCGCCATGAAGCGCGTAGGCCCGAGCGTACGACGATAACATGCGGTGAAACCGCATGGGGCATCTTGAACGGCGCTTGTTCTTCGAACGGTTGACTTACCTTGCTCTTACGGCCCCTGTCTAGTAGATGTGCTTCGTCGATGCCTTCAAAAACTACTCCACGATTCGCCGGACGAAGTGGTAAGCCGCAGCGTGTCCTCGGTAGGCGATGGGGATCATGTCGGTCTCCGCGGCGAAGGTGGAGCCGTCTTTCCGAAGCCCGCGGAACCGGAAGGTGACCGGGAAGGCGAGCGCGGCGACCCGGTTGTGGTAGTTCCAGGAGAACATTCTCCGATCCTCCTCGGCCACGAAGTTGTCCAGGAACGGCTGCGTAGTGCACCACTCTTCGACTGTGAAACCGAAGAGGTTGGCCAGCCGTTCGTTGCATACTTTGTGTGCCTCGTCCAACCAGAGATATACGCCGTCCGGGCTCTGCTCCATGACCGGCCGGAACTGCTCGGCCAGGTCTTGTATAACGGCTTCATGCTTGCTTTCCATCACACTCTCCTCCTATGGGGCGGAGCACGGTCATCCGACCGTGCTCCATCTGTCGCTAAGGCCGCGCTTCGAGCACGAGGTTGAACGGTGTCTCGGTGGCTCGCCGGAAGCGGCTGAATCCGCCGGCGGTGACGATCTCGCGCATGCGAGCCTCTCCGACCTGGGCACCCAGAGCCAGGCCTACCTCCTGATCCTTCGACGCTGGCACGCAGATGACCGTGGAGGCCGAGTAGAAGATACGTCCGACCGGGTTGAGGTTGTCCTCCAGCCGGTCGTTAGCGAAGGGCTCGATGATCATCCAGGTGCCGTCGGGCTTCAAGGTCTTCCGCACGTGGGACGCTACCCCCACCGGGTCGCCCATGTCGTGGAGGGAGTCGAAGAACGCCACGAGGTCGTAGCCCTCTCCCGGGTACTCCTTGGCGGAGGCCACCTCGAAGGTGCAGCGGCCGGCCACCCTGGCCTCGACGGCAGCCCTTCGGGCAGCGGCGATCGAAGCCTCGTGGTAGTCGAACCCGACGAACGTCGAGTTGGGGTACTCTTCGGCCATGATGATCGTCGAAGATCCGTGCCCGCAGCCCACGTCGGCCACCCTGGCTCCGGCCCGCAGCTTGTCCTCCACGCGCTCAAGCGCCGGAATCCACGAGCTCACAAGGTTGCCGATGTAGTTGGGCCGGAAGAACCGCTCGGTCCCCTCGTACAGGTCGTGGTGGTGCTCGTGCCAGCCCACACCTCTGCCCATGCGTATCGCCTCGGCGACTTTATCGACGTCCTTGATCGTCGACGCCGCCGTCTGGAGCCCACCCGGCACGAAGAGCGGATTGTACTCGTTGGTCAAGGCGAACGCCTGCTCGGCGGGGAGCCGGAAGCGGTCTGAGACAGGATCGTACTCGACGTAGCCGCTTGCCGCCTGGGCGGACAACCACTCCCGCATGTACCGTTCGTCCGTGCCGGTGCGCTCGGCCAGTTCCCCGGCGGTGATCGGCTCACTGTCGGCCATCGCCTTATACAGCCCCAGCTTGTCTCCGATAAGGACCGTCGCCGCGTGCAGCACGGCACCGAGGTCACCGACGAACTTTCCGACGAACTCGTTCAGCTTGGCCTCATCGACGGCAGGTTGGGTCGTCACAGCTTGTCCTCCTTCTTGGGTAGCTCGTTTCCCCTACCTACTCGTCCCAGGCTTCGACGTTCACCTGCCGTACGATCTTGCCGTCCTTGATATCGAGCGTCGCTGCGCAGAGAACGCGGGTCCCATCCGGATACTCGCAGGCTTCGTTGAACGCCACGCGATCCTCGCCCACAACCTCCCGCTCGATGCGGTGGGTCATCGCCCGTCCGCAGACGTCGCGCAGGTACTCGGAGATCTCCTCCTTGCCCTTGAGCTCGCGCGGTGAGCTCGGGGTGGTGTTGCGGTTGACTACCCGCAACTCGGCGTCATCGGCATAGAGGTTCACGAGCAGCTCGGCATCAAGCTGCTCGATTCCGCGGCGCATCGCCTCGAAATCGAGCCCGCTGGCGGTATTCTGTGTACTCATGGTGGTTACTCCTTTGCGTTGTGTTCGGTGCGTGATCTCGGAGCCTAGTGATCTGGCCGCTGGCCAGTAGTGTGCTATCTTCGTTTGGCGCTACCTCCGTCGTTCGTGTTTGTTTCTTGTAACCAGGAGGCTAGCGGTTCAACGTTAGCTTTTTGTTAGGGCTTGAATTGCACCCGGGAGAGCGTATATATTGTTGCTATCTGCCTGATAGTTTTGGTTTCGCGGGTTTTGGGGAGCGAAGGTGGCGAGCGGCCTGAGGGTCAACTTGTTCGGCGAGTTTCAAGTCTGGCGTGGGGATGAGCTCATCGAGCGCGAGGAGTGGGGCCGGCAGAAGAGCCGTCCACTGCTCAAGCTTCTACTGACGCGGCCGGGCCGCGCTTTCTCGCGGGACGAGATCATAGAGGCGCTATGGCCCGGCGTAGCTCCCGAAGCCGGAGAGCGGAGCTTGCGAGCGACGGTCAGCCTTCTGCGCCGGGTACTCGAGCCGGACCTCGAGCGCGGCCCCGATTCACGCTACATCCTCCGGCAGCGACCTGGATATTTGTTCAACCGGGATGCAGACTGCCAGGTGGATGCCTGGGAATGTGGGAAGCGCCAGGAGAGAG
>JAWWQA010000173.1:0-7258 GCA_033854695.1 Rubrobacteraceae bacterium | reverse complement strand
GACGAAGAAGGACACGCGAGCGGACTCCTCATACGGCTGGTTCTTTCCTTCTTTTATGCGGTGCTCGCCTTGCTCAAAGCCGTTGTCCGAGGTGAAGAATATGTAGGTGTTGTCGAGCTCTCCCGCGGCCTCAAGCTCCTCTACGAGCGAGGCGACCATATCGTCGACGGCCAGCATCGACTCCAGGCGCTTTTGGTAACGGTTATCGATCTTGGAAGCCTCTTTGTCAGAGATGCGGGCAGCATTCCTAACCCGAGACGGCTTGTCCGAGACGTCCTCCTCATCGTAGGACGGAGGGCGAGGGACCTCCTCGCCGGCGAACGCCCCCTTGTGGCGCTCGGCGGGAGTCGCTGGTCCGTGGGGCGCCGTCGGAGCAACATACGCGAAGAAGGGTTGGTCCTCCGGCGCAGCGCTTCGGACGAAATCTGTCACCTGTCCGGAGAGAACGTCGGTGAAGAAGTCCTCGGTCTCGCTCCCGTAGGAGACCTCCGTGCCGTTCTCGTTGATACTGTAATCGTAGAGCTTCTGGCCATCCAGCTTGCCGTACCACTCGTCCCAGCCGGGTGGGACGTGGGTTGGATCGTCGCCGGGATACCCGTTGAGGTACTTGCCGAAGAAGGCGGTCTGGTAGCCACCCTCTTGCAGGCGGACGGCGATCGTGTTCTCCTCGTGCCCCTCCGAGAGGAACTTCTGGAAGCCCCCGTCCGGGGGAGTGTTGCCCCTCACGTTGTGATTGTGCTCGTAGAGGCCGGTAAGGATAGTCGTTCGCGAGGGGCAACACAACGGGTGACTGATGAAGGCGTTCTCGAAAGATATGCCTTCTTCCATCAACAAGGAGCTGATCTCAGGCATCTGCCCTACGGAGTTATAGTCCAGGTCGTCGGTGAGGATGAAGATTATGTTGGGCTGTTTAGCAGATTCTCCCGCCTTTTGGGCGGACTCGGTTCCCTCGGATCCAGTAGATTCTTCCGCATCCTGAAAAGACTCAGACCCAGAGCAGCCGGCGACGAGGAGTGTCGTCAGGATGCACGCCAGGACCCTGAGGAGCACCTCCTTCGCCCTGAACCCACCGCTCCTTGTCAACGTGGTACCCACTCTACCTAAAATCATGTTCGAACTACTTGTTCCTAGAACTCCTCGGCTCGGTCTTGAATGGCCACTCCCGTGACAACTGACCTACTAGTACCAGCACACCAAAACGACGGTTAGCCAGCCAGCTCTTTTAAGGAGCGGAACAGGATCTGGAAGAAGGCGGCTCTGTCTAACTTCACGCCGACCTCGGCGTTGGGCGGTTTGCCCCACACGCCATGCATGTCACAGACGGTCTCGCCGCGGGTCAGTTCGCTCTCGCATTCGATCTCCACCCGCATCGGACGCGTCTCTAGTATTCCGGGCTCCACCACAGCGGCGACGGCTACCGCGTCGTGAATGGGTGGAGCATCGAACCTGAAAGTCCTTTTGTAGGTATCCGTGAAGAACGTCACGAGTTCCGCGGCTACCTCCCCCACCCGGCCTATGGTTCGCAGACGCCTGGCCTCTTCCGGTCCGGCGCCCGCCTTGTGCGTGACGTCGAGACCGACCTTCGTGATCTGAAGCCCACTACGAAAGACCGTTCGCGCGGCTTCGGGGTCGACGTAGATATTGAACTCGGCCGCGGGTGTTGTGTTGCCCAATCCCATGCTTCCGCCCATCAAGACGATCCGGGCTATCTTCTCTTTGAGCCTCGGATGCTTCTCGAGGAACGTCGCGACATTGGTGAGCGGCCCCGTCGGAATGAGCGTGACCGGCTCCGTGGAGGCTTCCAAGATATCGGCCATGAGACGGATGGCCCCGCGCTCATCCGGAGAGAAGGTGGGCTCGGCCAGCTCTGGTCCGTCGAGCCCGCTCTCGCCGTGGATGTCCTCAGCGGTGTGGAGGAGACGCACCAGCGGAGCCTCGGCCCCCATACCCACCGGTACGTCATCACACCCGATCAAAGACAGCACCCGCAGAGCATTCCTGGTGGTCTTCGGGAGCGACACGTTCCCCGCAACCGTCGTCACCGCTCGTACCTCGAGCTCCGGCGCCCCACAGGCTAACATGAGCGCCACAGCATCGTCGTGGCCAGGATCCACGTCCAGAATTACGGGTGTAGTGACCATCGCCCGATAGTAACAAAACAACAGCCCAAAGCGCTGCAGACGCCCCTTGCAACATTCCCAGATCGGGGTAACTATTATCACAGCTGTTCGCCTGTGCATGTGTTAGGAATATAGATGCACAAGGAATATATAGATTGATTTCGAGATGGCGTCGAAGAGGAGCGTTAGATGAAGCCACCGACTGGGGATCCGGCGCACGACGTGCTCAAGTACGAGCGGCGGCCTTTGGATGCGATCTTCCGGCCTGAGACGGTCGCGGTGATTGGGGCGACCGACAAGGCCGGGAGCGTGGGGCGCACGGTGATGCGGAACCTTATAAGCAATCCGTTCGGGGGGACGATCTATCCGGTCAACCCGAAAAGGACGAACGTGCTCGGGATCAAAGCCTACGCCAGCATCGTGGAGGTGCCCGAGCAGGTAGACCTCGCGGTCATCGTAGCGCCGGCCCCGGCGGTCCCGGGGATCATTGGTGAGTGCGTCGAGGCCGGGGTTAGAGGCGCCATCATCATCTCCGCCGGCTTCAAGGAAACCGGAGCGGAGGGCGCCGAGCTCGAACGGCAGGTTCTGGAGGAGGCCAGGCGCGGGCGCATGCGCATCATCGGCCCCAACACTTTAGGAGTAATGAATCCCAATACGGGTCTCAACGCCACCTTCGCAAGCTCCATGGCTCGGCCCGGCAACGTCGCGTTCCTGAGCCAGAGCGGAGCGCTATGTACTGCGATCCTCGACTTGAGCTTCAAGGAGAACATCGGGTTCTCGGCCTTCGTCTCTGTTGGCTCCATGCTCGACGTGGACTGGGGCGACCTGATCGACTACCTCGGTGACGACTCGCGGACGAAGAGCATCATCGTTTACATGGAGTCGATCGGCAATGCCAGGTCGTTCCTCTCTGCCGCCCGCGAGGTCTCGCTCACGAAGCCCATCATCGTCATAAAGGCCGGCCGCACCGAGGCCGCCGGGCGTGCCGCCGCCTCGCACACGGGCTCCCTGACCGGCAGCGACGAGGTCCTGAACGCCGCCTTCCGCAGGAGCGGGGTCTTGCGCGTGGACGACATCTCCGACCTCTTCTACATGGCCGAGACGCTCGGCAAGCAGTCACGCCCCAAGGGGCCGCGCCTCACCATCGTCACTAACGCCGGCGGTCCTGGGGTACTGGCCACCGATGCCCTCATCACCGGTGGCGGCGAGCTGGCCGAGCTCTCCGACGAGACGATGGAGTCACTGAACAGCTTTCTGCCCGCTCCCTGGAGCCATGCCAACCCCGTGGACATACTCGGCGACGCGGACCCCGTGAGGTACGCCAGGACCCTTGAGGTCGTAGCGAAAGACTCCGGAAGCGATGGTCTGCTCGTCGTCCTCACACCGCAGGACATGACCAATCCCACGGCGACCGCACAAGCGCTCGTGCCCCATGCAACGGCGACTCGCAAGCCCCTGCTCGCGAGCTGGATGGGCGGAGAGAGTGTTACTGCCGGTGAGGATATCCTCAACGAGGCTGGCATCCCCACCTTCGGGTACCCGGACACCGCCGCCCGCGCCTTCGATCATATGTGGCGCTACACCTACAACCTGCGCCTCATCTACGAGACCCCCGAGTTCGTCGAGGAGAACGGCATCGATCGTGAGAAGGTCGAAGAGATCATCGAGGTGGCCCGCGACGAAGACCGTACCCTTCTCACCGAGTTCGAGGCCAAGGAACTCCTCGCCGCCTACGACATCCCGACCGTCGAGACTCGCGTTGCTCGCAGCATCGAAGAAGCCATCCGGCACGCAGAAGAGATCGGCTACCCCGTGGTTCTCAAGCTCTACTCCAAAACCGTAACTCACAAAACCGACGTTGGCGGCGTGCAGCTCGACCTGCCCGACGCAGACGCGGTCCGGGAAGCTTACGAGGCTATAGAGGCTTCGGTGACCGAGAAGGTCGGAGCGGATCACTTTGACGGGGTCACGGTACAGCCGATGATCTCGACGGAAGGGTACGAGCTAATCGTCGGCAGCAGCATAGACCCGCAGTTCGGGCCGGTCTTGCTCTTCGGCTCGGGTGGTCAGCTCGTCGAGGTCTACGAGGACCATGCCCTCACTTTGCCGCCGCTCACCACGACCCTGGCTCGCAGGTTGATGGAGAGGACCCGCATCTTCCAGGCGCTAAAGGGCATACGGGGCCGGGCGCCGGTCGATCTCGGGGCTTTAGAGAAGCTGCTCGTGCGCTTCTCCAGGCTCGTAGTCGAGCAGCCCTGGATTCGAGAGCTCGACATAAACCCCCTCCTTTCCTCTCCCGAACGCCTGATCTCGCTCGACGCCCGGGTCGTTCTGCACGATCCCGACACCAGGGAAGAGGATCTGCACCGGAGCGCCATCCGGCCCTACCCCAACCAGTACATGAGCCGGACCGAGATGAAGGACGGCACGCCCATAACCGTGCGCCCTATCCGTCCGGAGGACGAGCCCTTACTAGTCAAGTTCCACGAGTCGCTCTCCGACCGCAGCGTCTACATGCGCTACTTCCACGCGATGAACCTCACCCGGAGAACCGCCCACGAGCGTCTGATGCGCATCTGCTTCATAGACTATGACCGCGAGATGGCCCTCGTAGCCGAGCGCGAGGACCCCGAGACCGGGGAACCAGAGATCCTGGGGGTAGCACGCCTCAGCAGACACTACGCGGTCCCCGACGAGGCCGAGTTCGCCATCCTCGTAAACGACCGCTTCCAGGGCCAGGGCATCGGCCTCATACTGCTCGAGAAGCTCCTCGAGGTCGGCCGCGCCGAGGGCTTGAGGCGGATAACCGCCGAAATCCTCAACGAGAACCGCCCCATGCAACGCCTCATCAAAAAGTTCGGCTTCCACCTGCGACACGACCCCGAAGAAGGCGTCGTAAAGGCAGAGCTGGACCTGTACCAGATGGTGTAGAAGGGAGACGAGCCGGCGCGTCGAGCTTTGCCGCACCTCGGCACCTCACTCGAGGATATCGCCGACCAGGAACAAGAAAACCGGTGCGAGGCACATCAACACGCCGAGCGCGACGCCCAGAAGCGAGGAGAGACGCGTGCTCGATTCCGATGGGCGAAAGGCCGCCCAGGCGATGAGGCTCACCCCGAGCGCGAACGGCCCGAGGAACCTGAGCGACAAAACTAGCGAGATACCCAGAACATCCCAGGAAGAAGTAAAGAAGTTCATCTAGGAGGCCTGCCTCCCGTGCGTGAGTGGAACCTCAGCTCCACGAGGCTTGCCCCCACGACGGCGGGTACTCCGATGACCATACCGTACACCAACCCGAGCCCGGGTCCGGCGGCGAAAGCAAAGAGAGAGCGGTGCGAGGAAGCAGTGTCCAGAAGGATCATCACACCCAGGAAGAGCCCGCTCGCAAACGCGCCCGAGAAGAGCGAGCCGCCTACCAAGAGACCAACCCCCTTTGTCTCGCGCTGCGAGAAAGAACCACCGTACAACAAGAGTCGTGCCAGAAGACTGCCGAGCGCCATATCGACGATCACGAGTGCGAGCAGCAGCAGGGCCGAGAAGGCAGCACCCTCGACGCTCGTGAAGCCCAATATCCCCACGAATGCGCAACCCCACAACAACGCCGCGCCGAGCGCGACGCCGAGAATAAACACGTTGAACCGGCGCAAAGAGAGTCCTCCCGTACCATCCGCTATCTTGGCCTGCATGGTAGCAGCCTCGCGAGGAGACCGCGCTATGCTTCGGGCACCATCTCCGGACCCTTTGCCTCCCCGACTATCCGGCCATCCCGCATCCGTACCACGCGCTCCATCAGTGATCCTACGCCCGGATCGTGGGTGACGACGACGAAGGTCTGGCCGTTTTCGCGGTTTAGCTGCAGAAGGAGGTCGAGGACTTCCTCCGAAGTGTCGGAGTCGAGGTTGCCGGTGGGCTCATCGGCCCAGACTATTGCCGGTTGGTTGACGAGGGCGCGGGCCATCGCCACCCGCTGCTGCTGACCGCCAGAGAGCTGATTGGGGCGATGATGCGCCCTATCTGCCAGCCGGACCTGCTCCAGTACCTCCAGGGCGCGCTTGCGGGCAGCCTTGACGCCCACACCATCCACCAGGAGTGGTAGCTCGACGTTCTCGACGGCGGAGAGAACGGGCATGAGGTTGAAGCCCTGGAAGACGAAGCCCATGTGACGGGCGCGATACTCGGTGCGGCGAGCGTCGTTCATCGCGTGGAGGGGTTCCCCGGCAATAAAGATCTCACCGCGATCTACCTCATCGAGGCCGGAGAGGGCGTTCAATAGCGTGGTCTTACCGCACCCCGAAGGTCCCATCACGGCAACCAGAGAGCCCTCCTCTATCCGCAGGTTCATGTCCTCCAGGGCATGGACGGTGTACTCCTCGGTCTTGTAACTCTTGTATACCTCGCGCGCCTCGACAATGAGGGGACGCCGCCCGTTCGGGGAATGTTTATCCGGTAAAAGCGCTTCCTCATCGCGCCGTTCTAAGACGTTACTCGAGGATAAACGGTTGTCCGAAGGCTGATCCGGTAAGGGCGCTTCCTCGTTGTGCCCCTCGGGTTCCTGGCGATAGGAGAACGTGCGCCCGTCGAGATTCAAATAGTCAGCGTAGTTCCTAAGGAAGACCCGGCTGTAGAAGGCGCCGGAGAGGTGAGTATCTTCCTTCTCCAGATCTTCGAGGATATTGATGGGAATCCCCGTCTGCCGGGCGGCCTCCTCTAAAGAGAGTCCCTTCTCACGACGGGCGCTCTCGAGAAGGCGTCCGGTGCTGTTCTTCGGTCTGTCGTCGTACGAGCTGTTCTCGCTCAAGCCGGTGGATCCTTTCTAGCCTTCATACCGGAGGGCTTCGACAGGTGGTATCCGGGAGGCCCTCACGGCCGGGACGATGGTAAAAAGTAGCGACGCTGCCCAGACGCCTGCGCCGATGACGAGCATCTGCGACCATGGGAAGATAAACTGTGCGTCCGGGTCTTCTATCGCAACGCTGAACAGATTGTAGCCGCCTAAAGTCCCGACGGCTATGCCGAGTATGATCCCGAGCAGCGCGATAAACGAGCTCTCGACTATAAACTGCCAGCCGACCATGCCCTTCTTGAAGCCCAAAGCTCTCATAGCCCCGATCTGCCGGCGCCGCTCGTGTACGGCGCGG
>JAWWQA010000172.1:0-3294 GCA_033854695.1 Rubrobacteraceae bacterium | reverse complement strand
GTAATCGGCGTACCTGTCCAGCCACGGCTTGCTCTCATATGCAGATGACACGCGAACCTCCTGATCTCCTCACCTTTCAAGCTTCTTGCCCCAAGCCATCGTATTATTTCTTGCTATTGTGCCTCTGTCAATCCTGCGATGGCGGAGTGTGGGTTGCCGCGGATTTTGAGCGCCGGTATATTGTCGGGTACGTTTGCCAGGCGGGCGTGCCGGGCATATACGGTTACGGGGAACCAAACGGGAAGGGAGATCTATGGCTGCAGCCGGAAATGGTGGCTCGCAGAACGAGACCATCTTTACGATGGAGGCCACGCCCCTGAAGTACGGGCCCGGGGCCTCTGAGGAGGTTGGCTGGGAGATCAAGCGCATGGGCGTGAGCCGGGTGATGCTCGTCTCCGACCCGGGCGTTGTCGAAGCCGGCATAACGCCGCGCATTCAGGAGCTCATCGAGGCCGAGGGGATCGAGGTCGAGCTCTTCGAGCGCGCCCGCGTGGAGCCGACGGCCGAGTCGTTCCAGGAGGCGGCGGACTTTGCTAAGGAGGGAGGGTTCGACGGGTTCGTGGCTGTCGGGGGCGGGACGAGCATCGATACGACGAAGGTCTCCGACCTCATCGCCACGCATGGCGGCGAGATCATGGACTACGTCAACCCGCCTATTGGCGACGGCAAGAAGCCACCCTCGCCCCTCAAGCCGCTGCTCGCGATCCCTACGACCTCCGGCACGGGTGCAGAGGCGACGACTGTAGCCATACTCGACATCCCCGAGCAGAGGGTAAAGACGGGGATCTCGCACGCCTACCTCAGGCCACACCGGGGGATCGTAGACCCGAACCTGACGATGACCCTGCCGGCAGAGGTGACCTCCTCTACCGGCCTCGACGTAGTCTGCCACGCTGCCGAGTCTTACATCAGCAAGCCCTACAACGAGCGTCCAAAGGCAGAGAGTCCGGATGAGAGGCCGCCGTACCAGGGGGCCAACCCTATAGCGGACATGTGGTCGTCGAAGGCGCTGGAGTACGGCGGCAAGTACCTCAGGCGTGCCGTCGAGGACGGCGAGGACGTCGAGGCGCGAGGGGCAATGATGCTCGGGGCGTCTCTGGCCGGGATTGGTTTCGGCTCGGCGGGGGTGCACATCCCGCACGCTTGCTCCTATCCGATCGCCGGCCTCAAACACGAGTACCAGCCGCCCGGCTACCCCAAGGACCACCCGTTCGTGCCGCACGGATGGTCGGTGATCGTCACGGCCCCGGCCGCGTTCCGGTTTACGTATGAGGCGATGCCCGAGCGGCACCGCCGCGTCGCGGAACTACTCTCCGGTCAGAGTATAGAGAAGGCCGACGAGAATACTCTCCCAGAGATCCTCATCCAACTCATGAAGGATGTTGGGGCACCCAGAGGCGTGCGGGAGCTTGGCTATGACGAGGGGGATATAGACGACCTCGTCGACGGGGCGATGAAGCAGCAGCGGCTCCTGGTCGGGACGCCGCGGGAGGTAAAGGAAGAGGATCTCGCGAACATCCTGCGCGAATCTATGGAGAACTGGTAAGGATAGCGGTCAGCAATCAGCGGTCAGCTATCAGCAAGGCGATGAAGCATGAGAGGCTGTCGGGACCACGATGCGGGTGTAGCTCAACAGAGGCGGAAGGTTCGAGGAGCCACGATAGCGCGAACCACACATCGCTCGGGGCGGCAAAAAGCTGATGGCTGAGAGCTGATTGCTGACCGCTATAAACAAAGAAGGGAGAAGAGAATGTCGAACGATCTGCGGCTGTACTTTCTGGACAGCGGGAGCCTGAAGACGCAGGTGCAGTTCATCAAGATGAATCAGGGATTGGGGGACCCATACGAGGTGCCGGTTCCGTTTTTCCTGATCGCTCACCCCAGGGGAAACGTGCTCTACGACGGCGGCAACGCCCTGGAGGTGGCCCGGGACGCACGCGCCCACTGGGGCGAGGTAGTGGACGCCTATGAGCCGGTGATGACGGAGGACGACTTCGTCGTGAACAAGTTGCAGGCGATGGACGTGGATCCAGCCTCGGTGCGCTACGTCATCCAATCGCATCTGCATCTCGACCACTCAGGAGCCATAGGTCACTTCCCTAACGCCGAGTACGTGGTGCAGCGCCGCGAGCTCGAGTACGCCTACACCCCCGACTGGTTCCAGGCGCCTGCCTATATCCGCCCGGACTTCGACCGGGACGTGAACTGGCTCTTCCTCGACGGTGAGCACGACGACGGCTACGACCTCTTCGGAGACGGCATGATAAAGACGCTCTTCACGCCGGGGCACGCGCCGGGACATACCTCGGTCATCGTCACTCTGGAGGAGTCAGGTCCGATGATGCTTACCGCCGACGCCTGCTACACGATGGACCACTACAACAACGCGGCGCTACCGGGTCTGATCCACTCGGCCCACGACGTCGCGGCCTCGGTACAGAAGATCCACCGTGCCGTCGATGCTTTGGGTGCCACGGTCGTTACCGGACACGACCCAGACGCATGGCCCAACTTCAAGAAGGCGCCGGATTACTACGCCTGACACACGAACCTAACCTCGAACACTCCAAGACCCTTCGGCGAGAGCCGAAGGGTCTCTCGGGTGTCGTGAGCATCCGCTTAATGGTATGCATATCTATGCAGATTTGTCAGGTCCACAGACGTATCTTCAGCGGAAGGATGAAATTCTCTTACTCGAAGGTGGTTGGCGCCGTAGGGATCCCGTCGGACGTGAGAAAAGGTTCCCCGAAGGCGCGCGGTGTCGGTCGACGGAACGGCCGTGTAACAGAGATTTAAAACGGCATTTACGAAACTGAAACCCAGAAACTTGACACAAGATCAGTAATGCAGGATCATATAAGACAATCTTATGAACTTATAAGGGAAACTTATAACGAATAGCGCTTGTTTCGGGTCATGAGGGAGTAGTGCCGAAAGAGCTGCTACGAGGAGGAGAGGGTCATAGGACTAGGCTTGTATAGGCTTTGTAGTGAGTAAGGGCTTTCGTTTGGCGGAGACCGAAGGAGGTTTTGGGTAGTGAATAGTGCTTACGCTCGGCACACCAACGGGCACAACAAGAACGGTAAAGCGTCTTTCGAACACATCTACAACCTCGGAGACCCTCGAGAATATTTCGAGACCTTAGGGAGGCTGGATTACAGGGCGCCCCAAAACGGTTATCTCGTTTTCTACCCGCTTATTCAGGCCAAGAAGCGCATCCTGGGCCACGGGAGCGAAGAGATTACGGTTGTGGACCTGTGCTGTTCCTACGGCATAAACGCTGCTCTGCTCAAG
>JAWWQA010000171.1:0-3082 GCA_033854695.1 Rubrobacteraceae bacterium | reverse complement strand
CCGGGTCCCAACGCTCGTCGAGGCTCTTGCGGCTGCGTTCGATCCAACCCTCTACAAGCGTGCGTTCCTCGTCGGGAGCGTCGACCACCGCGGCGATTTGTAGCAGCGCCTCGTTCGCCGCCACCAGGATGGCGCTGAAGAGGACGTCCTTGACCAGGAACGGATGCGACTCGTAGATAGCGGCCTCGTCATAGCGGGCCTGCTTGAGCGTCTCGAGCAACCAGAGAAAGAGGTCGTACTCCTCGTTGGACGGCCTCTGAGAAGGGTCGTCGACGTGCTTAAGGTCATAGCGAGTATACGCTGGCAGGTCCCCTACCTCGATCTTCTCTAGAGTATCATCCCATCGTGGGGAGTTGTCAGTGCCGCTCTCCCAGGGGTGATAGATCGTGACCAGCCCCGAACCCTCCGGGTCTCGGGCAGTCGCAAGGTACAGGTGCCATGCCAGGAGGCGTGGGTAGCTGTCACACAGAAAGTCGCGTGCGAGCTGGACCCGGCGCTCGTCTTTGCCCTGAGCGGCCTCCCAGATGCGTAGGACGGCGATAGCGTGGACCGGTGGCTGGCACAGGCCGCTGGTGTGCGGCGAAGAGGGCGCATCCGAAGAGAGTGCGGCCGAGCTCCAACGCTCCGCGTCGGGGAAGTAGCTCTGGGGAGGAGCCTCCGGATTGAAGACTATGTGGGGCACCTTCCCGGTGGTCCACTGGCTGGCGAACAGGGTCTCGAGCTCGCGCTTGGCGCGGTGGTTGTCCAGGTGCGCCAGGCCCAGCGCGATAAACGCGCTGTCCCAGCTCCACTGGTGGGGATATAGAGAGGGACCGGGCTTGGTCCAGTTCTTAAGATCGTTGCGGCGTAGTACCCCTGCCGCCAGCGGTCTCACCTCTGCAGGTTTTTCGCGAGCCGGTCGGGACGTGGCGTCCTCCGGTTCCGGTTCTTTTCTCACGCTTCAGTACTATTTCGCTTCCCATAGTCGTGGCTCTCGTCACAGCCTTTAGTCTAATTCACAGCCTTTAGTCTAAAAAGGATCGGAGCGGCCTTCAAGGACATCGGTGTAGCAAAGCCCAATTCCCGGGACACGAAGCATCCAGTGAGAGGGAGGGATCTACTCCTGAGCGCCAGGGTTTTCATGCTCCCTGGACACCTCCTCGTAGTACGAGGATAGAGAGTCAACGAAGCCATCGTAGGCGACCAGCGACTCCCGGGACAGCTCCAGGAAAGCCTCCCGATGCTTCCGGATCTGGTCCGCCAGGCTCTGCAGGGAGTGGCGGTGGATCTCTGCCTGAATCTCCGTCTGAGCCCTGAGCAACTCTAGATTGCTCTCGAAGAGGCTCCGAACAAAGCGAGAGTTGGACTCCTGCATCGCAGTGGTGTTCTCCACAGCCGTCTCGTAGGAACCCCACATCGCCTCGGTCAGCCTTTCTACGGCCTCGTTGACCTTATCCGCATCGTTCCTGGGCATCACTCCGTTCTCCTTACCCCGCTCATTACAAGATCCTACCACTTTCGCCGGTTCACTACTCTCTTCAGAAATTGAGCCGGGAGCCATGATTGTGATATACAGCGCTATACTGCTCACGCGAACAGGAGAAAGAGTCCACCTAGTGACATGGCCGCTGAGGAGGATATTGTATGACTGGGATTCACGACCTCGGAGGTTCGCCTGGCGCGGGCCCCATAGACAAGAGCCAGCACGAGACGGAGGACTGGGAGCGCCTCGCCGACGCCGTCACCATCGTTCTGGACAAGAAAGGGCTCAAGACGACCGACGAACATCGGCGGGCGATAGAGAGTCTGGATCCGGAACTATACAGAGAGCTCAGCTACTACGAGCGTTGGATCGCCGCGACCGAGCTACTCCTGGTCGAGAAGGGCATCCTCACCCGCGAAGAGATAGACGCCAAAACCGCCGAGCTCGAGGAGAGCTGGGGATGACGTCCGCGAAGTTCGAGCCGGGCGACCCCGTCCGCGTCCGCGCCGACGAGAAACCCGGCCACGTCCGCACCCCCGGCTACATCAAGGGCAAGACGGGTCGGGTAGCCTCGGTGCTTGGCGAGTTCCGCAATCCGGAATCGCTCGCCTACGGAGGTTCGGGATTGCCGAAACTCCCCCTGTACAAAATCGCGTTTCGCCAGACAGATCTGTGGCAAGAATACGCCGGGTCGCCGGACGACGCCCTCTACATAGACATCTACGAGCACTGGCTCAAACCAGCATGAGAAGCAGTCAGCCGTCAGTCATCAGCCAGGAGTTGGCGATTGCAACACCAGAGGAGACAACCATACGTAATGGACCGGATTCCGGCTACAAAGACCGCGGCACAAACACCTAACGGCCAGCCACCACCAGAAAAAGCTGATAGCTGAGGGCTGACTGCTGATAGCTTCCGACCGAAGGGAGGAAAATGAGCGAGACACACCAAGATCACACCCACCAAGAACACGAAGCTCTCGAGCCGGGGAGTACGTCCGGTCACTACGCGAGGCGCATCCGGGCGATCGAGGCGCTCCTCGTCGAGAGAGGCGTCCTGACGAAGGAGGACGTGCTGCGCCAAATCGAGTACATGGAAGCCCGCTCACCGGCCAACGGAGCGAAGTTAGTAGCCCGGGCCTGGGTGGACCCGGAGTTCAAGGCCCGCCTCCTCTCCGACACCAAAGCCGCCGCTGTGGAGCTCGGCATCGACGCCTCCGGTCCCGTTGAGTTCGTCGTCGTGGAGAACACGCCGGAGATCCACAACCTCATCGTCTGCACTTTATGCTCCTGCTATCCGCGGGCCATCCTGGGCCGGCCACCCGACTGGTACAAGAGCTTCAACTACCGCTCGAGAGCCGTTAACGAGCCCCGCGCCGTCATGCGAGAGTTTGGCCTCGAGATCCCCGAAGACGTCGAGGTCGCCGTCCACGACAGCTCGGCCGACATCCGTTATATGGTCCTGCCGATGCGCCCACCCGGCACGGAGGACATGAGCGAGGAAGAGCTGGCCCAACTCGTCACGCGGGACTCCCTGATCGGGGTAGCCCTACCGCGGGAGCCGGCGCACGCTGGCTAGTTGGCGCGAAGACAAACAGCCATGGGCCCTACTATCAAACTG
>JAWWQA010000170.1:0-4840 GCA_033854695.1 Rubrobacteraceae bacterium | reverse complement strand
CACGACGCAGAAACCCACCCCGAGGTTGAAGACCCGGCGCATCTCCTCCTCAGAAACACTGCCTGCAGAGCGTATAAATCCGAAGACCGGGGGTTCCTCCCAGGATGCAGCGTCGAGGCGTGCGCCGAGACCACCGAGAGTCCGCGGCAGGTTGTCGGGAAGGCCTCCGCCGGTAATGTGAGCCATCCCATGTATCTCGACGGCGCTCTGGAGGGCAAGGATCTCACGCACGTACGCCCGGTGCGGCACGAGGTACGCTTCCCCGATCGTGCGATCAAAGCCTTCCGGTGTGTCTCCGTACGAGAGGCCTGCGTCCTGGAGCACCTTGCGAGCGAGCGTGTAGCCGTTAGTGTGCAGGCCGCTAGAGGGAAGTCCGATCACCACGTCCCCGACCCTTACCTCCTCCCCGGTGACAATCTCTCTCCTCTCGCAAGCTCCTACGCAAGTCCCTACCACATCGAAATCTCCCTCACCATACAGCCCCGGCATCTCCGCCGTCTCGCCGCCAATGAGCGCGATGCCCAGAGCGCGGCAAGCCTCAGCCGCTCCCTGGACGACCTCGGCGACGTTTTGTGGCTCGAGCTTGCCGCTGGCTACGTAGTCTAGAAAGAGGAGCGGGCGAGCGCCGGTGACGAGGACATCATTAGCGCAGTGGTTGACGATATCCGCGCCTACGGAGTCGTAGCGATCTAGCGCCTTCGCGACGAGTACCTTGGTGCCAACGCCATCGATGGAGGAGGCGAGGACCGGCTCCTCGTAGTCCGAGAGAGCGTAGAGACCAGCGAAGCCATTCGGATATGAGAGGACCTGTGGGCCGTGTGTGGCCTCCACGGCCGTGCGCATCATCTGTGTTGCCTGATCCCCCCTCTCGATGGAGACGCCTGCGGCCTCGTAGAGACGGGGCGACGCCCCGTCTCTGGCGGGAGTGGGCTCGGGCACGCCTAGCTCTTCCCTACTACCGCGTTCTCCAATGCGAGCTTCTCCGTAGTTCCGGGTATGGGGTAATTGCCGTCGAAGCAGGCCCGGCAGAGCCGACCCTCCTCTTGCCCGGTTGCCTTCGTCATGCCGTCGACGGAGAGGTAGGCGAGCGAGGTAGCCCCGATCTGTGTCCGTATCTCCTCGACCGAGAAGTTGGCGCCGACGAGCCCCTTTTTGTTGTCCATGTCGATTCCGTAGTAGCACGGGCCCGTCACCGGCGGTGAGGAGACGCGGAAGTGGATCTCTTTAGCGCCTGCCTCGAAGAGAAGCCCCACGAGCTTGCGAGCCGTATTCCCCCGCACGATGGAGTCGTCTATCACCACCACGCGCTTTCCCGCAATCACCGACGGCAAAGGGTTCAGCTTCAGGCGCAACCCCAGCTGGCGCATACTGTCCGCTGGCTGTATAAACGTCCGGCCCACGTAGCGGTTCTTGATGAGGCCCTCCGCGTACGGTATCCCACTCCTCTGCGAGTATCCGACGGCGGCCATGATCCCCGAGTCCGGCACCGGGATGACCACGTCGGCCTCGGCGGGGGCCTCAGTAGCCAGGATCTCACCCATCCTGTGCCTGGAGCCCGCGACCTCAGTCCCATCGAAGCGCGAGTCGGGACGGGCGAAGTATACGTACTCGAAGACGCAGAGGGCGCGACGCGCTTCCTCCCCACGGTAGCTTTTTAACCCTTCGTCGTCTATGACGACGACCTCGCCAGGTTCGATCTCCCTCAAGAACTCAGAACCGATGATGTCGAGGCCGCACGTCTCGCTCGATACGGCATAACCGCCCTCGACCTCGCCGATGCAGAGGGGCCTGAAGCCGTGCGGGTCCCGGAACGCGACGAGCTTGTCCCGGAAGATCATAGCGACCGAGTAAGCCCCCGCGAGGCGCTGCATGGTCAGCAGGACCGCCTCCGCCACCGAATGCCCCTTCTCGAGCTCCCCAACAGCACATGCAGCGATGGCGGCGGTATCCGAGGTCGACTCGAACTCGAAGCCCTCATCTTCTAGCTCACGCCTCAAGGTGGCAGCGTTCACAAGGTTGCCGTTGTGAGCTACGAAGACGTTAACATCGCCGCGTCCGTGGAACTCGGGCTGGGCGTTCTCCCAAGAGGCCGAGCCGGTCGTCGAGTAGCGTACGTGCCCGAGGGCTATGTGTCCCTCTTCGAGCGAAGCCAGCTTGCGCTCGTCGAAGACCTGCGAGACGAGACCCATGTCGCGCATCGCCACCGTCCGCTCCCCGTCGGAGATGGCAATGCCAGCGGACTCCTGCCCCCGGTGCTGTAGCGCGTACAGCCCGAAGTAGGTGCGCTGCGCGAGCTCCCCCACGATCTCGCGCGAGTACAGCCCGAACACCCCGCAGGCCTCCTTCGGCTTGCCCGCAGAGTCGTCAAGCAGGAAGTCGTCAGGTAGCACGCTACCCAATTTGACCTCCTTCCGGAGCGTACCGCTCGAACAGATCTCGCTCATGAGCCTCCCTGAGCTCGTCGATACTCGCATCGATCACACCCGCAATCCTCAGCCTCTCTCCACCCGTGCGGCCGATCCGGGCGTAATGCACACCATCCAAATGTTCCTCCAACTCCCCAAGCCTCTCCTCGGGCACCGCGAGAAGGATGCATCCCCCAACCTCCCCGAAGAGAGCCACGTCTTGCCGCCCGCCCGGCAGGAGTCGCGCCTCCGCCCCGATGCCCCCAACTATCGCCATCCTGGCGAGTGCGAGCGCGAGCCCGCCGCGCGAAAGGTCGTGAGCCGTGTCCACTACACCCACGGCAACGGCCCGCCGCACCCCGTCAGAGGCTGCTTTCTCGGCAGCGAGGTCCGGCGTGGAAGGCGCGCCGGCTACCTGTTTGTGCACTATCTCGAGGTAGTCCGACCCTCCCAAAACGGGCCGGAAGTCGCCGACGATCAGGATCTCATCACCTTCCCGCTTTATGCCGGGCGTCGCGCACCAGCCTACGTCCTTCAAAACTCCTACCATCCCTACGGCCGGGGTCGGATATACAGCACCGCGTTCGGTCTCGTTATACAGGCTCACGTTCCCGCTCACGACCGGGGTCCCCAGAACCTCGCACGCGTCGGCCATACCCTCGATGCACGCCGCGAGCTGGTAGTAGGTGCCGGGCTTCTCGGGGCTGCCGAAGTTCAAACAGTCGGTGAGGGCGACCGGCTCGGCGCCCACACACGAGAGGTTCCGGTAAGCCTCGGCGACGGCGGCCGCCCCTCCGCCCTTGGGGTCGAGATAGCAGTGCCGCCCCCGGCAGTCGGTGGTGGCGGCGAAGCCCAGAGCGGTGCCCTTGATGCGCATGACGGCAGCGTCGGCGCCGGGAAGCACGACGGTGTCGGTGCCGACCTCGTGGTCGTACTGATCGTAGACGGGAGAGCGGGAGCAGAGGTTCGGGTGGGCGAGCATGGCGAGAAGGACGGCGTTGTAGTCTCGCGGCCGCGGTAGGTTTTCCAGGTCCAGCCCTCGGACCTCCTCGAGATAGGCTGGGCTCACCACGTCCCGTTCGTAGCTCGGCGCGTCTGCCAGGTAGCCGGCGGGGACGGTGCCGACGACCTCCCCTTCTTGCAGTATTCGCAGATCGCCGTGGTCGGCGACGCAGCCTATCACGGCGGCGGTGAGCTCGAACCGTTCGGCGACGCGGAGGACTTCCTCGGCCTTCTCGGGTTCGACGATGGCGAGCATACGTTCCTGAGACTCGGAGATAACGATCTCCCACGGCTCCATACCTTCTTCTCGCAGTGGGACCCTTTCGGTGTCTATCTCGATGCCAACGCCGCCCTTCGCCGCCATCTCGGAGGCGGAGGACGTAATACCAGCCGCCCCGAGGTCCTGGAGCGAGACGAGGAGGCTCTCCTCGAGCAGCTTTAAGGAGCACTCGACGAGCATCTTACCGGCGAACGGATCTCCGACCTGCACGTTCGGGCGCTTCTCCTCGGACTCCTCGGTAAGCTCATCCGATGCAAAAGTGGCGCCGTGGATGCCGTCGCGGCCGGTCTTGGCCCCGAAGAGAACCACGAGGTTCCCCTCCCCGACCGCACGCGCCCGGACGAGGTTCTCAGAACGGACGAGGCCGACGCACATTGCGTTCACCAGAGGGTTGCCGGAGTAGGCCGGGGCGAACTCGACCTCACCGCCTACGGTCGGTACCCCGATCGCATTCCCGTACCCCCCGATGCCGCGCACGACCTCCCGGAATAAGTAGCGATTTCTCTCGTCGTCGAGCGGTCCGAAACGTAGGGAGTTCAGGAGGGCGACAGGCCTCGCCCCCATCGCGAGGATATCCCGGATAATGCCGCCGACACCGGTAGCGGCGCCCTCGTAGGGCTCGACCGCGGAAGGGTGGTTATGGCTCTCCATCTTGAACGCGAGCGCCCAGCCGTCGCCGACCTCGATGACGCCTGCGTTCTCCCCTGGACCCTGCAAGACCCGAGCTCCATCGTTCGGAAATCGCCTGAGGAGAGGCCGCGAGTTCTTGTAGCCACAGTGCTCGCTCCACATCACGCTGAACAGCGACAGCTCCAGGTAGTTCGGCGCCCGGCCCATAAGCTCCAGGATGCGATCGTACTCGAAGTCCGAGAGCCCCAAGGAACTGTAAGTCTCTTGTATGTTCAAACCCTCGTCTCCACGAAAGAGAGAACGGACTCGAAGACCTTGAGGCCTTCGTCGGAGCCTAGAGCAACATCCGAGACGCGCTCGGGATGAGGCATCAAACCGACGACGTTGCGTCCGGCATTGCAGATGCCGGCGATGTCGTTCAACGAACCATTTGGGTTGGCGAGGTAACGCAGAACGATGCGTCCCTCGTCTTCGAGCTCGGCGATGGTCTTCTCGTCGGCGAAGTAGTTGCCCTCGTTATGGG